>CAUOWW010000013.1:0-33489 GCA_963508345.1 uncultured bacterium | reverse complement strand
GGAACCTCATGATGAATCAGGGCTTTTTCAGACTCGGTCAATTCCTGCTCCGCCAGATAACGGTAATGAACACTATGAGCACCGCCGACTTCATTGGCCTGAACCTTATCTACTGAAAGAGTACTGGCACCAAAAAGGAAGGCCCCGATAGCTACAGGACCTACCCCAACAGTTAGCTTACGAATGGAATATTTGGTAATTTTTTCTAGTTGTTGTTTTGTTTTTTTCATTCTCACGACTTTCTAATAGAATCTTGCGGATAGTGCGCACGCGCACCTCCAATTAATTTTGGACGACTAGCCAACGCCGTTACGTGGGCATGACCAATCTCTCTCAAAAGAGGGCGAATCGGAACCTGAACATGCTTAACATGCATGCCAATTGCAGTATCTCCGATATCCAATCCAGCATGAGCCTTGATAAATTCAACCTCAACTGGATCCTGCATAAACTTGAAGGCTGCCAACTGACCTGCCCCCCCTGCATGAAGAGTAGGAAGGACACTAACGATTTCCAGACCAAACTGCTCTGCCACCTGACGTTCAACAACGAGAGCCCGATTGACATGTTCACAACCTTGAACAGCTAGATGAATTCCTTTTTTCTCTAGGATATCTAGGATGGTCTTCACAATGATTTCGCCAATTTCTTGGCTGGATTCCTTCCCAATCTGACCACCTATCACTTCACTAGAAGAAAGACCCAAAACAAAGATAGATCCTTGCTTCAAATTGGCCTTTTCTAATACATCTTCTACAATCTGGCTTGTTTCTCTTTGAATGTCTTTTTCCTTCATACTTGATACCTCTTTTGTCATTATCTATCATATCGTTTTTTCTTGTTTTTAGCAAGATAGACAAACTAGAAAGCTTTCTCAATTACGCATAAAACTCCCAGAATTGACCGGGAGTTAGCTAGTTTCTATTCTATTTATGTATATTTCAACCGTCGTTCCTTTGTCGGGTGCAGAATCAATCTTCATCTGATAATCTTCTCCAAAATGAAGTTTGAACCGTTGATCAACATTTTGCAGACCAACTCCCCCACGTTTGAGCTGACTTTGACTACTATCGCTAGCATCTTGGAAACCAACGCCGTCATCCTCAATGCGGATGACTAGTCCTGAATCCTGTTTCTGGACAGAAAGTTTAATATGTCCCTGACCTTCCTTCTCCTTGATACCATGGTAAAGGGCATTCTCTACAAGGGGTTGTAAGACCAACTTGGGTAAGACTAGCTTATCAAAGGCAGGATTTTCAGCAATCTCGTATTCCAGCTTATCTCCATAACGTTGTTTCTGGATAAAGAGATACTGGCGGACATGGTTGATTTCGTCAGTGAGGCAAATCAAATCCTTACCTTGATTGAGTGCTAGGCGAAAATAAGTTGCCAAGGACTTGGTCACCTGAACCACTCGCTGACTGTCCTGAAATTCAGCCATCCAGATGATAGTGTCCAAGGTATTATAGAGGAAATGGGGGTTAATCTGGCTTGATAGGGCTTGAAGTTGGTACTGACGGGTCTTTTCTTCTTGCCTGCGAATATCTGCCATGAGCTGATCAATCTGATCCAACATGGCATTGAACTGGCGAGTCACTTCTCTCAGTTCATAAGCACCAGCTTCCTTGGCACGCAGATTTTGAACACCAGAAGCAATCTCCAGCATGGTTTCTCTCAAGTCATTCAGAGGAGCAATCCAGCGTTTAAGACTAAGCCACACCAAGCAGAGACAGGCAAGAAGAGATGTGAAACTGGCTCCAAGCAAGGTCCACATGAGTTGACTCCGAACCTGATCTAACTTTTCCAGCGAAGAAACTCCTATAACCGTCCAATCAGTTCCTGCAATCTGTTCCTGACTGACATAGGATTTGTGGTCTGGAGTATAACCTTGTCCCGTCTCAATATAGGGTTTCATAGCCTCCATTTCGCTAGCTGAGCTATAAACTGTGTGTTGAGGATGGTAGACAAATTCATGGTTTTCATTGATGATAAAGGCAAAACCCTGCTGACCCAACTGGAGTTGATGGAGATAGGCTTCCAGAGTTTCGTAGGAAATGTCCAAACGAAGCACACCTAGATTGGCTCCCTTTTCATCAACAAGTTCTTGAGTAACAGAAATGACCCATTGACTATCTGATTTACGAGCTGGTGTCAAAACTGGCATGGCTCCCTGATGAATGGCCTTTTGGTACCAATCCTCAGCCATCATATCTGAGGAGGTTTTCATTTGCACACTGTCATCTGTAGAAATGACCTGACCGGATTTGGTCACCAGTACAACAGTTTTCAAGTCCTGATCTGCCTTTAAGATGGTCAAAAACAGATCTCGGATTCCCTCGACCTTGTCTTGACTGGGATTCTCCGCATAGGATAGGACTTCCGTCTGCTGGGTCAAACTGGTCGAGGTGGTTTCTAATTTTTTGATATAAGACTGGATAAAGTGGCTAGTTTGACTGATAGTCGTTTGGCTATTGCCTTCAATGGTAGTCTCAATGGCTGAAGAACTAGATTGATAATAGAAAGTCCCAACCAGAGCCAGGAGGATGAGAAAGACTAGAAAGATGGAAATAACCATTCTGACTAGAAGAGACGAACGTTTCATCGACCTTCTCCCTTCTTAAACTGACGAGGTGTCACACCTGCAATCTGCTTAAAGCGTTGGGTAAAATAGTTCATATCTTCAAAACCAACCTTCTCTGCGATCTCATAAATCTTCAGATCTGTAGTTAAAAGCAAGAGCTTGGCTTGTTTGACACGTTCTCTCACCAAATAATCCTGAAAAGGTAGGCCCAACTCTTTCTTAATCAAAGAACTCAGATAGGTCGGACTAAAACCTAAGTCATTGGCTAAAGACTTTAAACTAAACTGGCTATCAGCCAGATGGGACTGGATTTTCTGGGACATATTTCCCTCAAACTTATCGGTCAATAAATCTTGTAACTGCTCTTCTTTCTCTTCCTTATCCAACTTTTGCTTGATTTTCCCCAACATTTCCTCAATATCCTGACGAGAAAAGGGTTTGAGCAGGTAGTCATCTACACCTAGTTTGACAGCAGACAAAGCATAATCAAAATCATCGTAGCCTGTCAAAAAAACTAGATGCACCTGAGGATAGGTTTCTCGGACCAGACTGGCCAACTGGATGCCATTTAGCTGAGGCATGTTGATATCGGTTAAAATGATATCTGGCACCTGCTTTTGAATCAATTCCCAAGCCTGCCTTCCATTTTCAGCCTGACCGATGATTTCCATATCGTAGGCTGCTACATTGACCAGCTTGGTCAAGCCTTGTCTTACCAGATATTCATCTTCTACGATTAAGATTGTGTAGGTCATGCTCTGCTCCTTTGTCACTTACTAGTATCAGTATAGCAAAATTCTCCTCTAACTGCTTAGGAAATCCCTCTTAATCAACATAATCTAGTAAATAAGCGTAGCCTTTTTCTTCCATTTGGTCTTTGGGAATAAATCGAATAGAGAGACTATTGATACAGTAGCGCAAGCCACCCTTGTCCTGAGGACCGTCCGTAAAGACATGGCCCAGATGAGAATCTCCCACTCGGCTTCTCACTTCCATGCGTGTCATATTGTAGGACTTATCTTCCTTGTAAGTGGCAACATCTGGACTAATGGGTTGGGTGAAACTAGGCCAACCACAACCAGACTCGAACTTATCCTTTGATGAAAAGAGGGGTTCGCCAGTTGCCACATCCACATAGATACCAGATTCAAATTTATCCCAGTAGCGGTTTGAAAAAGCCCGTTCTGTTTGATTTTTCTGGGTAACTGCATACTCCTCAGGTGACAAGGTCTTTTTCAATTCCTCATCACTTGGTTTGGGATATTTGCTGGCATCAATGACGGGGTAGGCTGCCTGATTGACATTGATATGGCAGTAGCCATTTGGATTTTTCTTGAGATAGTCTTGGTGGTAATCCTCAGCCACTACAAAATTCTTCAAGGTCTCTTTTTCAACTGCTAGAGGTTGGTCGTATTTCTTAGCCACCTCATCAAAGACTTGGTTAATCACCTCTAAATCCTTGTCATCTGTGTAATAAACACCAGTACGGTACTGGGTTCCCACATCATTTCCTTGTTTATTTTTGCTGGTTGGATTGATAATGCGGAAGTAATGAAGCAGGATTTCTTTGAGAGAAATTTGATTAGCATCATAGGTAATATGGACAGTCTCTGCATGTCCTGTTTGGTTAATCAATTCGTACTTGGTTGTTTCCCCTCTACCATTTGCATAGCCTGAAACGGCATCTGTCACACCGGTAACGCGTGAGAAGTATTCCTCAACTCCCCAGAAACATCCTCCAGCTAGATAAATTTCGTGCAAGTCTGCATCTTTACTCACTTCTGTTTTTTTCACTGTTTTTCCTCCTTGGCTAACTGATGCTTTCTCAATTTGCGAGCTATCTGTCTGCCCTGCATTTCGCATCAATAGAAAATAGAAACTGCTCATGGCTAGGAAAAAGATTCCTGCCAAGACAAACAATTTTACTTTATCATTCATGACCTTTCTCTACCCCATTTCTTTCAATGTTTTTAAAATCATATCCTTATCCATAAAACCTGGTTGCGTTTTGACCAGCTTTCCTTCCTTGTCTATAAAGGCTTGAGTTGGGTAAGAACGAACACCATAACTTTCTAAAAGTTTACCTGATGGGTCAATTAGAACTGGGAAATTTTTATAATCCAAACCCTTGTACCAATTCTTAAAGTCTGCTTCTGCCTGTTCCCCCTTGTGTCCAGGTGACACTACTGTCAAGACAACATAATCATCACCAGCATCCTTAGCAATTTCATCCGTATCTGGAAGACTAGCTAGACAGATGGAACACCAAGAAGCCCAGAATTTGAGATAGACTTTCTTGCCCTTGTAATCAGACAAGCGGTATGTCTTGCCATCTACTCCCGTCAGTTCGAAATCAGCAACCGCCTGACCTTTAGTCGCAGTTTGCGCACTAACTTGTTCTGTTTTTGTTTGCTCCTTCATAGTAGATTCGTCTGACATATTTTTAGCCGAACAGGCTGCCAAGCAACAGATTGAGCCTACTCCAAGGAGACATGTTTGCCATTTTTTCATTTCTTTTTCCTCTCTATTCAAATAATGTAGTCAAAATGGAAGCATTCCCCAAAAGCACCAAGATTCCCATCATGATAATGAGGAAACCACCCACTTTTTTGAGGGTTCTGAGATAAGGATGGAGTTTTCGGAAATGTTTCAAAACATAGCTGGAGGCAAGAGCTAGAACCAAAAACGGTAGTGCCAAACCCAGCGTGTAAATCAACATGAGACCAGCTCCCTGCCAAGCACCTGAGCCACCTGAAGCCGCCAGGGTTAAAACAGAGCCCAGAACCGGTCCCACACATGGCGTCCAAGCAAAACTAAAGGTCAATCCCAGTAAAAATGCCTGACTATAGCCCTTACCCTTTTGCCCCTGTCTCTTTAATTGTAGTCTTCTTTCCTTGGAAAGTTCCTTCAAATGTAAGACTTCCATCTGGTGCAAGCCCAAGAGAATGATAACCACACCCGTCACATACTGAAACCAAGAGGCATACAAAAGGTCTCCTAAAAAACCAGCACCATAGCCTAGTAAGATAAAAACAAAGGAAATCCCTACTATAAAGGCCAAAGTTCTCAATAGACTAACAAGTGAGATTGAACATTTGCCACTAGAAGCCTGAGCACCATCTTTTCCATCCAACAAGACCCCTGCATAAACCGGTAACAAGGGTAAGATACAAGGAGAAAAGAAGGAAAGAATTCCAGCAAGAAACACACTGATAAAAAAGATTATATTATCCATTGCCTTCCTCCATTCTTTGATTTGATAGGATTATTATAGCCCCAAAATTCCAGAAAAAACAGGGACAATGATAGGGAAAAATAGGAATTTAATCAGGTTATGTAAAAAATATTGCAAAAAAAGCCAGACACAGTCTGACTTTGATGGAAACAGAAAAGAAATTTCACTAGTCTTCCCTACTTATCTGATAATAAATAAGGTCCGCAAGATAGTCTTTTCTCTCTACACCATTGCTAATAGTCTTTAGATAGGACATTCCAGCCTTCTCCATGACACGACCTGAAGCTGGATTGAGACTGGCATAACGCGCCTTAACTTTTTGAAAGCCTGCTTGAGTAAAACAGAAGTCCAAGACAGCTTTCAAGGCCTCTGTCATCATCCCATATCCCCAGTAAGCCTTGCCTAGCACATAGCCAATTTCACAAGAAGAATCGTTCTCATCTATTGCAACGATGCTGATATCTCCTATCACTTGCTCTGGGTTTTCTTGGAGACAAATAGCCCATTTGTAATAGTTGGGATTTGTATAGGAGGCAACCCAATTACGAATCGAGTTTCGAGTCACCTCGACATCAGGATGAGGTTCCCAGGTGACATAGGTCAAATTCTCAGCGGATGAAGCCCAATTCTGAAACATAGCTTCTGCATCACTCTCCACAAATCGTCTCAAAACCAAACGGTCTGTCTGCAAGATTTGCGTACCGATTGCTTTCATTATGTCGCCTCACTTTCTGATGGATGATTCTCTGCCCAATCTCCATTGAAACTTGTTTTGCTTTTGAATCAAGGTAATACGCTAAAAAGGTCCATTGGACCTTCCTAGCTTACTTGTTTCCATGCTCGGAGTAAAAAGGTCCCCCAGACCTTCTCTCACTTTCTTATTTCAAGGTGAGAGGCTGAAAACCTCCACTGGAGGTTTTCACTCCCAAAAGTCATCAAATACGGTGATTGGTAGGTGGCGTTTATGTTGACCTTTGTGCCACCAGTTTTCGATAGTCGCTTGGGCTTCTGGGCTGATTGTTTTGCCTTCTAGGTAGTCGTCAATCTCTTCATAAGTGACTCCGAGGGCTACTTCGTCTGCTAGACCTGGTTTGTCTTCTTCTAGGTCTGCTGTTGGGATTTTTTCATAAAGGGCTGGGTCTGCACCAAGTTCCTTCAAGAGTTGTTTCCCTTGACGTTTATTGAGGCGGTAAAGAGGGAGAATATCCGCACCACCGTCACCAAACTTGGTAAAGAAACCTGTGATATTTTCCGCAGCATGGTCTGTCCCAATGACCGCTCCGCTATGGGAACCAGCAAGGGCATACTGAGCAATCATACGGCAACGAGCCTTGATATTTCCCTTGTTGAAGTCTGAAACAGGACTACCTGTCTCTTCAACTGTAGCTGTCATAGCATCTGCAGACTCCTTAATATTCACCACTAAACTGACATCTGGCTGGATGAAGGCTAGGGCTTTTTGAGCATCTGCTTCGTCGGCTTGTACTCCATAAGGCAGGCGGACAGCGATAAATTTGTAGCTGTCATCTCCCGTTTCTGCTCGCAGTTCTTCCATAGCTAGTTGGGCCAATCGACCTGCTAAAGTTGAGTCTTGTCCCCCAGAAATCCCAAGTACAAAGGTTTTAAGAAAGGGATGTTTTTTCAGATATCTTTTTAGGAAATCAATGGAACGACGGATTTCTTCCTGGGCATCAATCACTGGTTTGACACCCAGTTGCTGAATAATAGTCTCTTGCAAACTCATTCTTCTTCTCCTTCGCCGAGGGCTTCCTTGCGCATCTTGTCAATCAAGTCCATCTTGTCTTGCCATACATCACGCGCCAAATCCACTGGATAGTGCTGCGGATTGAGCACACGCTTGTACTCATCCCAAAGCTTGTCAAATTCCTTACGAGCATAGTCCTGAATCTCAATCAAACTAGGCAAGCTGTAAATCAATTTCCCGTCTTTGAAGATATCCACTAAGAGAGGAACGGCATCAAAATTACGAACCGTCTTCTTGATGTAAGTATAGGTCGGATGGAACATCTTGATTTCAGTCATGTCGCTCACATCCACACCGTCATAAGTGATATAGTCGCCTTCTGACTTGCCTTTTTCACGACTGGTAATGCGCCACACCTGCTTCTTACCTGGCGTCGACACTTTTTCCGCATTATTAGACAGCTTGATGGTATTGCGCATCTGGCCATTTTCATCTTCGATGGCCACAATCTTATAAACTGCACCAAGAGCTGGCTGGTCATAGGCCGTAATCAGCTTGGTACCCACGCCCCAGACATCAATCTTGGCCTTTTGCATCTTAAGGTTGAGGATAGTATTTTCATCTAGGTCATTTGAGGCATAAATCTTAGCCTCTGTAAATCCAGCCTCGTCCAGTTGCTGACGGACTTTCTTGGAAATGTAAGCAATATCCCCAGAGTCAATCCGCACACCCATAAAGTTAATCTGGTCACCCAGTTCACGAGCTACCTGAATGGCAGCTGGAACTCCGATGCGAAGGGTGTCATAGGTATCCACAAGAAAGACACAATTTTTGTGGGTCGCAGCATAAGCCTTGAAAGCCTCATAGTCATTGCCATAAACCTGTACCAAGGAATGGGCATGGGTCCCCAAGACAGGAATGTCAAAGAGTTTACCAGCACGCACGTTGCTGGTTCCATTGGCACCACCAATCACCGCTGCGCGTGTTCCCCAGATAGCCGCATCCATTTCTTGAGCCCGACGTGTACCAAACTCCATCAAGGGTTCATCTTCGATGACCGAACGAATACGAGCTGCCTTAGTCGCCACCAAGGTCTGGTAATTAACGATGTTCAAAAGAGCTGTTTCAACCAATTGACATTGGGCTAGAGGGCCTTCCACTTGCACAATCGGTTCATTAGCAAAGACCAAGTCCCCTTCTTGGGCAGAACGAACGGTCAACTCCAATTTGAAATTGCGGAGATAGTCCAAGAATGCCCCATGATATCCTAGAGACTCCAAATAGGCAATATCACTATCTGAAAAGCGCAAATCTTCAAGATAACTCACAATTCTTTCCAAACCTGCAAAAACCGCATAGCCATTCTTAAAAGGTTGTTGGCGGAAATAAACCTCAAAGACCGCCTTCTTATTGTGAATTCCTTGGTCAAAGTAAACCTGCATCATGTTAATCTGGTACAAGTCCGTGTGCAATGTTAAACTATCATCTGGATACATACTTTTCCTACTTCCTTAGCTAGAAACCCATGAAAATTTTCAAGAACTTTCATGTGTTCCAATAAATTAGTACTATTATATCACATTTTAGCTGGATTGAGAAAAGAGTAACAAGCTATTCACCTCTCTCCAATTCATCCATATCTTGTTCAAACTTTTTCTGAGCCCATTCGCCATAGCTCTTAAGACCAAGATTGCCAATAAAGACCCAGGGAAGGTAAATGACATAAGTAATAACCCAAGCAGATAAGTATTTAACGTTCAAAGGGTTGTGCTGATAAATTTCTATGTTGAATTGATAATTCTGCAACATCAATAGAGTTGTAATCGCCAATGTTAGGAAAAAACAACCCAAAATTGTAAAATGAAAACGACTATAGTAGTTCACACCCAAATCTCGAGCACGGCCGAAAAAGTAAAAAGTTCCAATAATGATAATGATGAGAATCATTCTCGGATTAAAAAGACTTGGTGCTAATACTGCAATCATATAAGATAAAAGCAAGAAAGCTATAGAGATATAGAAACTTTCAGCCCCCGCTTTATTGATCAGTTGTTCTTCTCTTTCGTCTAGTAATTGATAATAAAAAAATCTATTTTTCATCTTCTTCCTCCCAAAATAATTGGTCTAGGGTTTTCCCTAAACATCTGCAAATGGACTGGCAGAGTGAGAGACTAGGATTGTATTTTCCCGCCTCTATCAAACCAATAGTCTGGCGCGTCACCCCAACAGCATCTGCCAGTTGACCTTGTGTTAAATCAAGCTCTACACGAGCTAATTTTAATTTTAAATTTTTAGCCACCTGCGTTCTCCTTATAATTTTAATACTCATCTATTCTTAAAAAATCCAAAACCAACACAAGCTGTCAGCTATTTATTATAACCTCATTAATTAACACTCCAATATTATCTTCTGCCTAAAATCAGTATGTTGGATTGTTTGAAATAAACTTCCTAGTTTGCTATTTGATTTTTTGTTTAGTATTAGCTTTAGTAGGGTCTTTTAAACGAGTTTTGATTGCTTGTATTTCTTGTTTAGTTGATTTCATATCACTATTATATAATGCTTTTGGAAATGAGTCTAGCATAAGACAAAAACGTGTACACAACAAGAGCAGGATCATAGCAAGATGACTGATTTTTTACTAGATTTTAAGTTTGCAAAATAATACTAAACGAAACTAAAATGAATACTTCTTGCTTTTCTTGAGAGTGAAAAAGTACAATAAAATGATTGTAGTGATTACCACAAGATACTGACTAATAGACATCGTATTTGAAGCCACAAATACAGGTAAGGAATAAAAAGGAAGAAGTTCAATTGCTTTGATAAACAAATCATTACTAGTATTCATCATAATCGTATTTAATATATTAGGGATAAAGAGTAGTAAAGCTACTAAAATACCAAATACCAAGCCATTTTTCAATTTGTATAAATAGAAAATGTAAGATAATAGAAAATAAAATAGGACTAACAAAATTGTATTGACTACAATGGCTGCTATAAAATCTAATCCTAAAGCACCTGGAACACCCAATTTACTTACGATGACTAGTAGCACAATGCCATTCAAAGCATAAATAATGGAAACTGAGACGGAATATAAAAAATTAGACAAGACGTAAATCATCCGATTTTTCTGTTGATTATAAAATAAACTGATCGTATTGTGGGAAAAATCTCTACTAATGACTCGATTAGCATGTATGACAGCCATTAACATACCGAGCATAGCATAAAAGTTTGAAATATGCTTAATACCAAGTGATGTCCCTTGAGTCTTTAGAATAAAGAATGTAACCAGTATCGGCGGTATAAATGAGATAATCAAACCGAGATATATTACGCCTGATGAATATAAATCCCTTATATTTTCCTTAAGAAAATTCAATTTATTTAATTTCATGATTATAACCTTCCTTTATTTTGAACGATTTAGATAAATATCTTTAAGCGTCTCTTTTTTAGTTTCAAAATCAACTACTTTAATAGAGTTTTCGTTAAAAAATTTAAAAAGCTCACTACTTTGAATATTCCCAGACATAGTAATTCTCAGTCCCTCTTCCTGAACAATATCCCCAAATTCTTGTTTGGTAATGAAAATGTCTCTATCTGTAGCTGATAAAAAAGCTATCTCAAACAAGCAATTATGGCTATCTTTTCCTACTTTTTGGAATGTCAAAAGACCGTTCTCCAAGAAAAGAACCCTCTCACAAATTTCTTCAATATCTTCTAATTTATGACTCGATATTAAAATTCCCACATTTTCATGTAAAGCTAAATTTTTTAGAACCGCTAAAACTATTTGTGATGATTCAATATCTAAACCATTAGTCGGCTCATCTAAAATTAACACATCAGGTTCTGTAACGAGGGTTAAAAGTAAAGCTAATTTTTGTTTTGTACCCAAAGAATAAGTCTTTACTTTTTTATTAATAGACTGAGTCAAATCTAACTCTTGAATCAAACTTCCAAATCTTTCTTGATTGTAGTCAACACCGTATAAATTTGACAAGTATTTTAAATTCTCTAAACCTGTTTTAGATAAAAATAATTTTGGTTCTTCAATTAAATACCCAACATTATCACTACTTATAATATTCCCTGAAGTCGGCTGATTATTCTGAACAAGAATTTTCATCAATGTACTCTTGCCAACTCCATTTCTCCCTACTAGACCAACAATTTCACCCTTATTAAGTGCGAAATTTATATCTTTGAGAATGATTGAATGACCATAATTTTTACTTACATTTATAACTTCCATTTTGTAATTCCTCCATTAATATTCTCGGTTTTCTCTTTGATTCTCATTAATTTTAAAAAGTTGCGCCTCTTTTTAACAACATTATATCATATATCTAACTTAATGCAATATATAAATGTCATTTTGTAAAATTTTATTAACAAAAAAACTCTCTACCATAAAATAATAGAGAGTTTTCTGCTTATTCATTTTTTTCAAAACATCTACAGCATCGTAGGATTTCACATCTAATTCTCAGCCGCGATTGGATTGTCCTCAATATCGTCTAGATAGACACAATTTGTAGGTTATAACCGCTACTTAACTTATGTGTGAGTCTCCATTGTATTATACCTTCGTATTCACCTTACAGATTCTTTTGGTAATAATATCTTTTCCCAATGTAGGGATAGTCTTGCAAAGCAAAGACTTCCTTGTAGCCATGTTTCTGATAAAAGTCTGGCGCCTGAAACTGGTAAGTATTGACAAATGCAAAACGACAATTTCGATTCTTAGCTTCACTTTCAGCCTGCTGCAATAGTTTTGAACCGATTCCTTGCCCTCGCAGTTCCTCTTTTACAAGCAAATACTCAATCTCCAACCAATTTCCAAAAGTCTCTGCTACTAAGCCTGCCAGAAGATTGCCCTTTTCATCTTCGACATAAAGATTAAGTGGCTCACTTTCAGCTTCTTCTCTTTTTGAACGGTTATAAACACGAATCAGGTTCCCTATTTCTTGTGATTTATGGGATTCCTTATTTTCCAATCTAAAGTACATCTAAACCTCCTTAAACACTATTACAGCTTGATTATAGTCCTATTTCAATAGACTGTCAAACTAGAAAAAACCATCAACCTGAGTTGATGAGTTTCAAATCTATTTTCTAAATTTCCACTGGCTATAAATCCCGAAACCGATAATCCAGATAGCTGATCCGATTGCTCCTACAAACGTAGACTCTTGTAAAAAGAGGGTTACAAAGACAAAGGCAAAGAAGAGTATGGTTAAAGGATTTAGGAAACGATAATGGGGCATAAGATAGCCATCCGCCATAAAGTCTGATGACTTGCGGTATTTAAGGTGAGCCACCATAATCAAGATATAAATAGCTACATAAACACCTGATGAAGAAGCTGTTATCAAGGCAAAGGCATCAGAAACTCCTGGTAGGACATTAATAAAAGCAGCTGTAGCAATTAAAATAGTTGAGGCCAAAATTGCATTTTGAGGAACATTATAGCGAGATAAGGTATCTGCTTTAATCGCTTTTAAGAGAGGATTTGGCAAATCCTGAGCTATTTGATACAAATGACGACCTGTTGAATAAAGGGTTGAGTTCAGAGCTGATGCTGCTGACGTCAAGACGACGAAGTTAATCAAGGCTGCTGCCCATTTGACACCTGCTAGTTCAAATACTGTAACGAATGGTGAATCTGCTGAAGCTAGTTCTCTCCATGGAATAATCGCCATAATGGCAATTAGAGAACCTCCATAGAAAAAGGCGATACGCAAAGGAATTTCCTTAACTGCTTTTGGCAAGACCTGACGTGGATTTTTTGTTTCCGAAGTCGTAACCCCGATAAACTCAATCATGAGGTAGGCAAAGAAGACCATCTGGAAAGCCATAACAAAGTTGATACCACCATTAGGGAAGAGTGAGAAATTATCCGTAATATTGGCTAAACTAGCTACTCCATGAGGTGTCTCAAAACCTGTTAGAACCATAAAGATACCCGTCACAATCATAGCAAGGATAGCTACAATCTTAATCATAGCAAACCAAAATTCAACTTCTCCAAAGAGTTTAACAGCTATTAGATTGACCAAACCTAAAACAGTTAAAAATCCAACTTGAATTAACCAACTAGGCCATGAAGGAAACCAAAACTGAACATAGTGCGAAATAGCCGTAATTTCTGCCATACCAATAAAGACAACAGATAACCAGTAAGACCAGACTGCAAAATGTCCCCAACCCTTACCTAAATGGCGAGTAATAAAGTTAATAAAGGTATGTTGCTCAGGATCTTGATAGAGCATTTCTCCGACCGCTCTCATCATAAGGAACATAAAAGCTCCTGTAATCAGGTAAATTAGTACAATCGAAGGTCCTGTCAAACTGATAGAACGACCAGCCCCCAGAAAGAGGCCTGTTCCAATAGTTCCGGCAATGGCCATAACCTGTACGTGACGATTGGTCAGACCACGCTCCATCTTATTTTGCTTCTTTTTTGAACTCATATAGTCTCCAATTCTTTTTAAACCTAAAAGGGAGTAACCAGGGCTTTTCCCTCCTTCTACTCCCTTTAATCATTAGGCTGTTTTTTCAACCTTTAAGATTTTTACATCATAGCTACCCACAGGTGTTTCGACAGTTGCTGTATCACCTGTTTTCTTACCAATCAAGGCTTGTCCAATCGGGCTTTCATTTGAAACCTTACCTGCAAAGGCATCCGCACCAGCTGAACCTACAATGATATAAACCTCTTCTTCGTCCTCACCAATTTCTTGGATAGTCACTGTTTTACCAATTGCAACTTCGTCTTGGGCAACAGAGTCGCTATTAACGATTTCAGCATAACGAATTTTTGTTTCCAAGCTAGAGATTTGACCTTCGACAAAGGCTTGTTCATCCTTAGCTGCTTCATACTCACTATTTTCTGAAAGGTCACCGTATGAACGGGCAATCTTAATGCGTTCTACCACTTCTGGTCGGCGAACCAATTTCAATTCTTCTAATTCTTTTTCTAGTTTTTCCTTTTCCTCAAGTGTCATAGGATATGTTTTTTCTGCCATTTTTCTCAACTTTCTTTTACTTTATTTTTTAAAACAAAATTATGTGGAAAACCACATAATTTTAGTTTGAACTACTTGATTGCGTTAATTTATTATTGATATGTTGTGCAACATTTTGGTCATGATCTGCCTTGTTCGTAGCGAAGTATACCTTGCCATCTGTGACATCTGCTACAAAGAATAAGTTATCACTCTTAGTTTGATTGATACTTGATTCAATAGCATCCGCGCTTGGACTATCTACTGGTCCAGGCATTAGGCCTTGGTTTGTATAAACATTATACGGAGAATTGACGGTTGTATCAATTTGAGTATCATCAGCAAGACTAATCTTCTGACCAAGTTTTCCTTCAGCATAGAGAATAGCAATATTACTTTGTAAAGGCATACCAAGATTCAAACGATTGTAGAAGACACCTGCAATCATCTTACGATCTTCAGTTTTCGCTCCTTCTTTTTCTACCAATGAAGCAATGGTTAACAATTCATTGACTGTCAAGTGTTTAGACTTAATTGTACTATAGTGTGGAGTCAAGGTCTTATCCATGGCTGCCAACATCTCGTCAATCAAGCTTTCAATAGTTGTGCTTTCCTTGATAGAGTAGGTAGCTGGGAAGAGGAAACCTTCCAAACGGTAGCGAGCTCCACTTTCTTTTGTAGGCAAGCTTTCTAGTAAGTTTGAATATTTAGAAACTTCTTGACTGATAAAGTTATCATCTTGAACTTTAGCCAAGAAAGCATCCGCAGTCAAAGGCTCTTTAAAGTTACCTTGCAATTGACCTACCGCTTGGGCAATTTGATCAATCGTGTAGCCTTCTGGAATCGTCAAGCTGGCTAGTACAGGTTCTTGTGCTTCAGCTGTACCACCCTTTTGCAATTCCTTGATCAAGTCATCCGTACTCATGCTCTTCTGCAGATTGTAATATCCAGCCTTCAAATCTGAATAATTCTTGTACTTAGTATACATACCAAAGACAATGCCGTGTTTCACCAAACCTGCCTTTTCAAGAGTTGAACCAATTTCTTGAACACTGGCTCCTTCAGGGATTTGAACTGTTACATATTCTTTTGAAGTAGGATCAACTGGTTCTAATGAGGCTAGCACATACTGATAACCAAAGTAACCACCTGCCGAAAGTAAGGCAAGAAAAATCAGTAAAGAAATGAAGAAGACCTTGAATCCAGATTTTTTCTCTTTCTTAGGTTTAACTGGTTTTGCTACTTCTCTACGACTACGGCGTGGTGTATCACTGATGATGTCCACTGTTTCTGTAACAGGTGTCGGTGTTTCTGGACGTGCCTGTTCTTCTTTTTTCTCTGCTGTCTTATAGGAAACAGCTACCCTTGTTGGGGTTTCATTATATTCTCTTTCGACTTTATTAAGTCTAACAGAACCTGGTCCTGGTCTTAGTCCGCTCTCATTGGCTGGTGAAGCAGGAACATCTTGACTTGGATGGCTAGGAGTTACTAAAGCATCCTGACTCGGATGACTAGGAACTGCTGGAGCATTATTTATAATATTTTCTACCGCTGACAAGGAATCAGCCATCAACTCTTCAGCAGACAGTCCACCTGTAGGAATAGAAGCTCTGTTTTCATCTCCTGCTAGAGTCTGATCATAACTTTTTGATTTTTCTAGATCTCGTAAAATCTGCTCTTTAAAGCTTAATTTCTCATCTTCTCTTGATTTTTCACTCAAAAGTTTTTCCTCCTCGTTGACAATCCATAATATTATATCTTAAAAACGAAAGAAAAGCAACCTAGCATGCTTTTCTGGCTTATTTTTTAGCTCCCCAGACCATATCATACCAAGTTTCCCCTGCAAAGGTTGACTGGGACAGGCCTTCATTGACAAATCCTTGTTTTTCATAGTAGGTGATGAGATAGTCATGACAGGTTAGGTTAATACCTTCTCTTTCGTGTTTAAGAGCCAGTTCTTTCAAGGTGGTTAGTAATTTCTGACCAAGTCCAAGGCCCTGTGCCTCCTTAGCAATAGAAAGACAGGTCACAGAGATATAGCCACCAGGATTATGACTATGGTCTTCTATATCTTCTGTAAAAGACTGGTCTTGCAGATGGCGGTGCGGTCCAACTGGTCCTTCTATATACCCAATAATCTTACCCTCTTTTTCTGCAACCAGAAACGAGGTCTGAATTTCTCGCAAATGCACCTCAAAAACAGAGCGAGGAATGGCTTCTTCAATCGAGAAATTTTCTAGTTCAATCTCAACGATACGATCCAAATCTTCTAATCTTGCTTTCCTAATTTTCATTGTGCCTCCAGATAAAAGAGATTAAACCAAATCATACTAAAACCTTGACTAGCTGCATAAAGCGAATCTGTCTCTTCTTCATCAATAAAACCGTTCATTTCAAAATAGGAAAGCAACTCATCAGGACTCTCCAAACGAATCCCTTTGTAATCCAGTTCAACTGCCACATCTTTCAAAGCCGCAAGAAGAAGCGTTCCCAAGCCCTGTCTCTGATGGTCAGCCTTGATGACCAAAGAATGTATTTCTAGACATTGCGGATTGTGTGGGTAAGGACCACCTAGAACATAGCCTAGAAGCTGATTTTCATCCCTAGCTAGAAGAAAGGTATCCGCACACTTACGGATACTTTCTTCTAAAATATGGTAAGGTTGCTGCTTTTCAGCTGGAAAAGATAATGCCTGAAGTGCCTCTATCTCAGCCAAATCAGACTTATTTGCCTGAATAATCTTAATTGGAATTTCCATGAGAACTTCCTATTGAACATTGCTTGTCAAATTAGACAAGAGACGCTCGAATGAATACTCATAGGTTTGGATATCTCCTGCTCCCATAAAGACATAGACAGCATTGTCGTGGTCTAGGAGTGGAGAAACATTTTCAACAGTAATCACTTGGTGTTTCTTGTTGATTTTATTAGCTAAGTCTTCTACCTTAACATCACCATGGTCTACCTCACGAGCAGATCCATAAATTTGCGCTAGGTAAACAGCGTCCGCTTGGTTCAAAGAATATGCAAATTCGTCCAACAAGGCAATGGTTCTTGTAAAGGTATGGGGTTGGAAGACTGCTACGATTTCCTTGCTTGGGTATTTTTGACGAGCTGCATCCAAGGTTGCAATAATTTCTGTTGGATGGTGGGCAAAGTCATCGATAATAACTGTATCATTGACAATTTTCTCAGTGAAACGACGCTTAACACCTGCAAATGTTTTCAAGTGTTCACGCACCAAGTTCAAATCAAATCCTGCTGTGTAAAGAAGACCAATAACGGCTGTCGCATTCATGATATTGTGACGACCAAAGGTTGGAATGTGGAATTGCCCCAATTCTTGTCCACGGAAGTGAACTGTGAAGGTTGAACCAGTTGTTGAACGAAGTAGATCACTAGCTACAAAGTCATTACCTTCCACTTCAAAACCATAGTAATAAATTGGTGCATCAGACGTAATTTTACGCAACTCCGCATCTTCACCATAGACAAAAAGACCCTTAGTAATTTGTTTGGCATAGTCGTTAAAGGCATTGAAAACATCCTCTAGACTTGTGAAATAATCTGGATGGTCAAAGTCAATGTTGGTGATAATAGAGTATTCTGGGTGGTAAGGCATGAAGTGACGCTCATATTCGTCAGATTCAAAGACAAAATATTTGGCATTGGCTGAACCACGACCTGTTCCATCTCCAATCAAGAAGCTGGTGTCTGTAATGTGAGATAAAACGTGAGACAACATACCTGTCGTTGAAGTTTTTCCGTGTGCTCCAGCAACTCCCATGCTGACAAAGTCATGCATAAAGCTACCTAGGAATTCATGGTAACGTTTGTAGCTGATACCATTTTGGTCCGCATAGGCAATTTCGACGTTGTTATCTGGACGAAAGGCATTTCCAGCGATAATTTCCATATCACCGTCTAGATTCTTTTCATCAAAAGGAAGAATAGTAATTCCTGCCTGCTCAAGACCACGTTGAGTAAAGTAATATTTTTCAACATCTGATCCCTGTACCTTGTGCCCCATTTGGTGCAACATCAAGGCCAAGGCACTCATCCCTGATCCCTTAATTCCGATAAAATGATATGTCTTTGACATGTTTTCTCCCCTATTCCGTAATTCTTGTCAGATTCAACTCTTGGGCAACCTGACGTTCTTGTTCTTTTTGTTGATTCTTTTTATTGTAGATTTGGCTCTTCTTCAGAAAATCATAGTTGTTTTTCTTTGGTCCTGAAGTTTCTTTTGGCTCAGCTTGAGTCGAAATATTGCTCACTTCTTCCGCCAAGATGTAATGAGACTGGGTCAATTTTTGACTATATTTAACAAATTCACCAGGATTTTCCTTTTGGAAAGGCGCGGTAGGTTGATTGCCCTGTCTAACTAGACTTGGCTGAGAATGGCGTCTTGTAGGAGTAATGTCCTTAGTCAGATAGCTTGCTGAGCGTTTCTTTTTCAAGTCCGCACGCGCTTCTTCACGCGCCACCTCCGCATAGCTCTTTCCTTCTTTTTTTACCCCTAAAGGAGCCTTTTTATGTTTCTCTACTGGCTTTTCAATCGGTTTGACTGGTGTTTCTTCAGTAATAGGGGCCCATTCTAAATAATTTTTATCTCGATACTCACCCTTGATATTACTGATAAAATCAGATTCATCGTACAAGTTCATGACTGGCATCTCAGTCAGTATGACCTCATCATCTGACACCAATGGAAATCGTTCTTCTCTCATTTTCTATTTCCTTTCAACACTTCATTATAGCGTATTGTCTTGATTTTTCAAGTGCTGGCTTCAGAAATTCCCAAAATTTCTCTAATTTCTGCTAGGGTCAGACTGCCACGCGACTCTGTGCCGTCCAATACTTGTGACACCAGATGTTTCTTCTGTTCTTGGAGTTCCTGAATTTTTTCTTCAATGGTTCCCTTGGTCACCAAGCGATAGACCTCAACCGTTTCTTCCTGCCCCATCCGATGAGCACGGCTAATGGCTTGCGCTTCCACCGCTGGATTCCACCAAAGGTCAACCAAGATAACGGTATCAGCACCTGTCAGGTTCAGACCGACACCACCAGCCTTGAGGGAAATCAGAAAGGCATCTCTTTCCCCTTGATTAAAGGTCTTGGTCATGTCTTGTCTTTCCTTAGCTGGGGTTGAACCTGTAATTTTAAAAGATGTCATGCCCAAGTCAGGCAGTTCTTGTTCAATTTTCTCCAACATTCCCTTGAACTGCGAGAAAATCAAGACACGGTGTCCGCCGTCTGCTACCTGTACCAACAGGTCACGAAGACTATCCAGTTTGCCACTGGCTCCCTGATAATCCTCCATAAAGAGGGCGGGGGTATCACAGATTTGACGCAAGCGCATCAGACCAGATAAGATCTCCACCCGACTTCGCTGGAATTCCTGGTCTGACACTTGAGCCAGACGGTCCCGCATCTGTTGTAACTGGGCTAGGTAGATGGCCTTTTGCTGGTCTTCCAGTTCATTTTTATAAACCACTTCAATCAAGTCTGGCAACTCTGTCAGAACTTCTTCTTTCTTTCGCCTCATCACGAAAGGCTTGATAAACTGAGCCACGCGCTCGGCTGGCAATTTCATAAATTCTTTCTTGCCTGGCAAGAGTCCTGGCATGACGATTTGGAAAATAGACCACAGCTCACCCAGATGGTTTTCAATAGGAGTTCCTGACAAGGCAAAAACTGACGGCACTACAAATTGTCTCAAGGTATGGGATATCTTGGTCTGGGCATTTTTCATGACCTGAGCCTCATCTAAGAAAAGGAAGTCAAAGGCCATCCCCTGATAAAGCTCACTGTCCTGACGGAAGGTGGCATAGCTCGTCACATAGATTTGATGGTTTTCAGCAAGAATCTCTTCACGACTAGCTTTCAAGCCATGAACAACAGCCACATCCAACTGTGGGGCAAATTTCTGAAATTCATCCGCCCAGTTGTAAATCAAACCTGACGGGGCTAAAATCAAAACCCGACTTTCTTTTGTCACTTGACTGGTCAAAAAAGCAATGGTCTGAAGGGTTTTCCCCAATCCCATATCATCAGCCAAAATCCCACCAAAACCATAATGATGGAGCATTTGCAGCCAGCCGATTCCCTTTTCCTGGTAATCTCGCAAATCAGCCTGAACCTGAGTTGCTTGTCGAGGGAAGTCCTCTGGATGCGTCAAATCATGGGCCAGATTCTGGAATTCTTGTGAAAAAGAAACACGATCTCGCCCTTCAAAAAGATGAGCTAAACTATAAGCCAAAGATTTTCGAGCCTGCAAAGAACCATCTTTTAATTCAAACTGCCCCAGTTCCTGTAGATTTTGGCGAATTTTCTTGGTTTCTTCATCAAAAAAGTAGACTTGATTAGACGAACCAATGTAAAAATCTTGATTGGCAACCAAGGCCTGCATGGCTTGGTCAATTTCCTCTTGGGCGATATCTTGAAAATCGAACTGGATTTCCAAGAGACCTCCCTTGGAAGCAATCTGCACTTGAGGACTCGCTAGGCTATAAAGCTCTTCTAGCTTATCTGATAGGTCAACATTCCCAAGTTTTTCAAAAACTGGAATGATTTCATGGAAAAAATGATAGACAGACTCGGCTTTTAAGGCCTGACGCCAAGATTGAAAATCTGCTTCAAAACCAGCTGCCAAACAGACTTGGAAAATTCTTTCTTCTAAGTCAGCATCACTCGAAAAAGGTAATTCTTCTAGCTCTTGTCGGCTAGATACCTGTCTATTTCCATAATCAAACTGGATTTCTAAACGAATCTGATTATCCTCTTCCCTGTCAAAATAAAAAGAGGGCTCAAAAGTTTTAATTTGTAACCGTTCTGGAGCTGAAACGGTACCCATCTGGCTAAAAAGAGTTAAACAAGAGGCTAACTTATCTCGGTCACTGCTATCAAATTGCAGGTATTTCTTTCCATGTTGATTCAAAGGCAACGCTTTAATTTCCTTGAGAAGACGCATCTGCTGCTCTGTTAGAAAATAAACCTGTCCTTTATGGAAAAGCACAGCTCCCTGATAAAAGACATTGACCCTTGGACTCTCACTGATTTCCATTTCAAAATAATCCGAGTATTCTTTTACTATAAAGGCAAATAGATTGGCATCAGCATGCATATCCTGAAACAGCAGGTTTTGGTAGCTATCCACTTGGTGGTCAAATTGAAAATGGGGCAAGGTCATCAATAAATTCACACCCTGCTCAAAAAAGGTCAGAGGAAAAAAGAGGTGCCGACCCTGGTTTTGGAAAAAGAGGTCTGGAGCCTGTCCTTCCTCCATTAGTCCGCGCAAGAAAGTCAGAAGTTCTTGACTAGCCTCATCAAAGGATTCCCAAGATAAGGACTCCTCATAGGTTTTCCCAATCATATAAGGCTTTCTCTTCTCGACAACTTTTAAAAAGAGTGGGATATCCCGAATGACGTAGTATTTTTGGCTATTGATTTGGCCGATTCTCAGCGTCCACAAGATATGATTGCTTCCTACTTCCACCTGCCCCACAGCCGATAATTCATAGGTTCGGTCTGATTTTGGAGACAAGATTTGTTCCAAAAACTTACCACCCAAGGTCACCTTGGTTTCAACGGCCTCTTTTTCCTCATGACCTTCTTCCAAACTTTGCAAGATTTCCTGACCACACTCATCATTTTTCAGAAAATGCTCTAGCGCAGCCAAATGAACACAGTAGCCCCTCTTTTGGAAAAAATCACAGACACAAAAAACCAAATCATCCTCTAAACTATAGCGCAGTTCTTCTTCTGCAACGCGAGCGTAGAGCCGATTGTTCTTTTCCTTGATAATGTCAACCTTACCAGTTTCATAAAGGGCAACGCCTTCGATACGGACTTTCCCCGGAATCAATTTAGCCATATTTCTACCTTTACCTTATCTTTTTATTATACCATATTTTCGCCCATGAAAATAGCCTTCTAGAAATACTTTTCTCCTAGAAGGCTGGATTTTTAAAGTTTGGCAAAAGTCGTCACAATTCGCTGACACACTTCTTGTAGCAGAGATTTAGGCATAGCTACATTGAGGCGGGCATGGAGAGTTCCTTCCTCCCCAAAATCCAAACCACGGTTGAGGATAACCTTGGCTTCATTTCTCAACAGCTCTTGCAATGTTTCATCAGTCAGATCATAGGCTGAAAAATCAAGCCAAATCAAGTAGGTTCCTTGCGGTTTCATGACCTTGATTTTAGTCTCTTTTCCAAATAAATCCACTACATAATTGATGTGGTCTTCAAAGACTTGCTTGAGTTCCTCTAACCAATCCTTCCCATAGCGATAGGCAGCTTCTGTCGCCAAATAACCCAAGCCTGAAATTTCATGCTGGTTATTGGCCAACTGGCGTTTCTGGTAAGCCACTCGCAACTTAGGATTTTCAATAACTGCATATGAATTTTTTGTCCCAGCGATGTTAAAGGTTTTAGTAGCACTGCTCAAGACAATCGCAAATTCTTTAAAGGCAGGATTGATGGTATTAAAAGACTGGTGTTTGTGACCAAAGAGGGCCAAATCTTGGTGAATCTCATCCGAAACCAAGAAAACACCGTGTTTTTGGCAGAGTTGCCCAATTTTTTCCAACACTTCTTTTTCCCACACACGTCCACCAGGATTGTGAGGGTTGCAAAGAATATAGAGTTTGACATCCTCTTCCACCAAATCCTTTTCAAGTTGGTCAAAGTCGATCTCAAACAGACCATCCTTTTCCACCAAAGAATTGGTAATCAATCTACGATTATTCAACTTGACACTGCGAGCAAAGGGTGGATAGACAGGTGTGTTAATCAAAACCGCCTCGCCTTCTTTTGTAAAAGCTTGAATAGCTGTTGAGATGGCTGGAACTACACCCTCGATAAAGACAAGATCCTCTTTGTCAAAGTGGTAACCGTGTTGTGTGGCTTCCCACTTTTGAACTTCCTTAATTAACTCTTCACTGGCATAGGTATAGCCATAAACCAGTTGATCCGCATAAGTTTGCACGGCTTGGCGGATTTCAGGCAAGACTACAAAGTCCATATCCGCTATCCAAGCTGGTAGGACTTCACTATCCATTTCTGCCTCTTTCCATTTATAGGTATGGTGTCCTAAACGATTGGGCAGGCTTGTAAAATCATATTTTCCCATCTTTGTCTTATCCTTCCAAGGCTTGACGCAAATCTGCAATCAAATCCCTAGCATCTTCAATTCCAATCGACAAGCGCAAGAGGTCATCTGTCAAACCATAAGAATGGCGCACTTCTGCTGGAATATCAGCGTGAGTTTGCGTCGTTGGATAAGTAATAAGACTTTCTACCCCACCTAAACTTTCCGCAAAAGAGAAGACCTTGAGACTGTTCAAAATATGTGGAATGCGTGTTTCATCGGCTACTTTAAAGGAAATCATGCCCCCACGACCAGTGTAGAGAACTTCCTTGACTGCTGGAGAATCCTTCAAAAAGGCGACCACTTCTTGAGCGTTAGCTGTTGAGCGTTCCATACGAAGAGACAAGGTCTTGAGACCACGAATCAATTGATAGCTGTCAAACGGTGACAAGACTGCCCCTGTCGTATTGAGATTGTAAAAAAGCTTCTCGTATAGTTCTAAACTATTGGTCACAACCACTCCAGCCAAGACATCATTGTGGCCTGCCAGATACTTGGTTGCTGAATGAAGAACGATATCCGCTCCATCTTCAATCGGACGTTGGTAGATAGGGCTATAGAAGGTATTGTCCACCACCACTTTGGCCCCCTTAGCATGAGCTAATTTTGCCAGTTTTTCGATGTCAAATTCCAACATCAAGGGATTGGTTGGAGTTTCGATATAGAGAACATCCACATCCTTTTCTAACTCGGCAATCAACTCTTCTTCTGTGTTGGCATAGGTAAAATGGAAACGTCCTTCCTGTTCAACTTGATTAAACCAGCGGAAAGAACCACCGTAAAGGTCACGGACAGCTAAGACCTTACTTCCTACTGGAAAGACGCTAAAAGCTAACACAATTGCTGACATTCCTGAGCTAGTAGCTAGGGCATAGTCTGCGGACTCAATAGCCGCCAAGACTTCTTCAGCCTTACTACGAGTTGGGTTTTTAGTACGCGTATAGTCAAAGCCAGTAGACTGACCAAACTCTGGATGCTGATAGGTCGTTGAAAAATGAAGCGGTGTCACCAAAGCTCCTGTCGCTTCATCTGATTTAATGCCCGCCTGGGCCAAAATTGTGTTAATGTGTAATTCCTTGCTCATACAATTCCTCCAAATCTATAGTAACTATTGTACCACTTATTTTCATCAACTCATTTTCTTCTTTTCAAGAGCTAGTTATAGTTTCAAACTATAGACTTATACTCTTCGAAAATCTCTTCAAACCACGTCAGCGTCGCCTTGTCGTAGATATGTTACTGACTTCGTCAGTTCTATCCACAACCTCAAAACCGTGTTTTGAGCAGCTTGCGGCTAGCTTCCTAGTTTGCTCTTTGATTTTCATTGAGTATTAGCTAGTAAAGCTAAAAAGAATCCAGAAAAGAATCCAGAAAAGCTTCCAGATTCTTTTGTGACGATGATTGCTAGGGTTTACTTAGACCGAAAGAAATCCTGTTGGTCTAAATAGTCATAATGCTCTTTGTTAAATTTATACTGACCTACATGCTGACTAATCTGACCGACATCCACGGAAAAAATATAGTCTTCATTTTGATAGTTCCAGTTCAGCCTAACTGTATTCAAGACTGTCTTATAAGTAAAATCTTGAACTTGATTCCAGGGCATCTCCACGACCTGACTGGAACGATTTTCAATTACATCACTGATATCCATCAAGCAAATCCCCTTAGGTGTGAATGCCAGAATCTTAGGCTTCACACTCGACTGAACATAGTAGGAACCACCTATAATGAAAAAATCAATAAAGGATTTCAACCATGTCTTTTTCTTGAAAGCCATCAGAAAATTCTTTTGCCCTTCAATGTGACAAGTTGAGAGAAATGATTCAATCTGTTTTTCTGTTGCAAACTCCATAATAGCGCCCATGATGATACCTCCATAACGATTAGTAAATAGGCAGATAAGGACTCTTCACATAAAAGAAGAACTTATCATTAGTTGCATGTTATCTTACTTTTTCAGTAGACGGCATCCCTCCTATAAAATCATCCTAGCATGTGTATACTTCAGTTAACACTGGAAGAGGATTTAAAAAAATAGCTTTTCACAACTTTTATTATATTCATTATATCATAAATTTGATAAACAATTCAAAAAATGTAAGCACTTTCCTTCCAAAATTCGCCATTACTCTATAAAAAACGACAGCTTCTTTCGAAACCATCGTTTTTATGGAAAAATTCTTATTTGACGTGTTTTGCCAATTCTTCTTGAGCTTTTTTATTGGACTCTTCTTTTTCTTTCAGCCATTTTTCTTTGGCTTTTTCATATTCGTCTTTTGTGACTGTTTTATCTTGTACCTTGAGGTACTTGTATGATTCGACACCCTTATTTCCAGCTTGTGAGAATGGCGATGAGAATGGAACTGTTTTTCTCAATGTTGGTGTTCCACCCAGTGAAATATTAGGAATTGCTAGAGAGCTATCCACCAACCAAGCTTGGATCTCAGCATATTTTTCATAACGTTTAGCTGGATCTTGTTCCTTATTGGCTTCTTCCAACATTTGAGTGTAGACATCCAGTCCAACAGCCTTAGCCTTATCATTAGCTTCACCAGGTTCTATACCCAGATTTTGCAACACTCCACCGCTCTTCACATTGAAAATATCAAGATAAGTTGATGGATCTTGATAGTCAGGTCCCCAACCACCATTGTATAGATCATAATCTTTCTGAGCAGCAGTCTGAGCCAGATAGCTTGTATTGTCATAATCTTCAGTAGTGAGTTGTTGAACATCGATTACAATATTCTCTGCACCTAAGACAGCTTCAATGGATTGCTTCATAGAATTAACTTCTTGAATGCGTTTTTTAATAGCTAGGTCAACTGTCATGTCCAAGTGGATAGGGAATTGGACTCCTTTTGCTTGGAGTTCTTTCTTAGCTTCGTTAAATTTAGCCTTGGCTTTTTCTGGATTGTAGTATGGATCTTGGGCATCTGCAAAGTTGATTCCTTGCCATTCCTTACCATAGTTGACTATCTTAGAGGCTACTACTTCACCAAAGTCTTTTCCATTGATGCTTACGAAGTTTGGAGGAACAACCAAGTTACGCAAAATCTTAGTTGCACCATCTTCTCCCTGAGACTGAGCTCCATAGGCTGTACGGTCATAGGCAAAATTAATGGCTTGACGGAAGTTTTTATTGAGAACCGCTTCCTGAGTCGATTTCTTTTCAGCATCACTTGTCTTGGAAGTGAATTTATAAGATTTTCTATCAAGATTGAAGTTCAAGAAATAAGATGTAGGCTCTTGCAAACTATAAATGATATTGTCCTTATTCTTCTCTTTAATCCCTTCAAAACTTGAACTATTTGGATAAAGACGAGCATAGCTATAAGCTCCCTCAACAAAGTTACGAGCTAATGCATCTTGGTCACTACCATCATAATAAGCCAATTTCACATCATCTACAAAGACATTTTTAGCATCCCAGTAGCTAGGATTTTTCTTGAATTCGATAACTGATTTTGAAACAAAGGATTTCATCAAGAAAGGTCCATTGTATAAAATACTAGATGGGTCTACCTTGCCAAAATCATCCCCTTTTGATTTCAAGAAATCCGCATTAACTGGGAAGAGAATAGTTGATGTCGTTTTTGAGTTCCAGTAAGATTCTGGGCGTGCCAAGGTATATTGAACAGTTTGGTCATCAAGAGCCTTGACTCCGACAGTTGAAAAGTCCGTTGTTTTACCAGTGATATAGTCATCTAAACCTGCAACGGATTCTTGCACTAAGTACAAGGCTTCTGATTTTTTATCAGCCGCATATTTCAAACCAGTTACAAAATCTTGGGCAGTTACAGGTGCGTATTCTTCCCCATCTGCAGTGTACCATTTAGCATCTTTACGCAGTTTGTAGGTATAGGTCAAACCGTCCTTAGAAACACTCCAATCCTCTGCCAAAGATGGAACATAGTTCCCATATTGGTCATTTTCCATGAGACCATCTACCAGATTGGTCACAATATCATTGGTTGTTGCACGGTTTTCTGCTAGATAGTTCAAACTAGATGGATCACTAGTATAAACATAGTTATATGTTTTTGACCCTGTGCTAGAATTTCCACAGGCGCTTAATAAAATACCTGCACTTAACACGACACCTACAAGTGCTGCATACTTAGCTTTAGACTTTTTCATCTCCAGAACCTCCTGATTTAAATATTTGTCTTATTATACAACTCATGTTTTATTTAGTCAATAGATTTTTTTAAAAAATTAATCACTCTATCTACAAACTATAGAAATTATTCTACAAAATAATAAAAAAGAGAATAATTCAAGCATTTCATGATAGAAATGTTCAAATTATCCCTTTTATTTATAAATGTTTTTTTAAGTTAACTTTAATTTGATCCGTAAGCGATCTGCTTGGGCTTTTCCAATCACCTTATCCAACAAACGGGTACGAAGACTCAAGAATCCGTAAATTCCTCCACCCATGGCACCAACAAGAGCTACATACAGGAAGCTCCACAAACGTCCACTTGGTTGGAAGACAAATCCTAAAATCCACTGCAATGTCCCAACTACTAGAAACATGAAAAGAGTTAACAAACTGATTAAAATGGTTCGTTTCAAAATCACCTTGCGCTTAACACCTGTTACCTTACAAATATCCCGATACATCAAGACGTTAGGAATGATGAGCCCAATGGTTGTAGAAATCAAAGGACCATAACTATGAAAGAGAGCAATGGTTGGAAGTTGCAAGACCAGCTTGGCAATGGAACCATAGATAAAATAGAGAACTGCCTTGCGGTTGCGGAACATGGCTTGAAGCATTGGAGACAAGACCATGTACAAGCCTAAAATAGTAGACTGCAAAACTGCAAAGACAAACAAGCCCATAGCCAAACTATCTGGCTTGCCATAGAAGACAGTATAGAGAGGTTCTCCTACCATGACTACTCCAACCGTTGCTGGTAGCAAGAATAGGAAAAGCATGGTAATGCTGTCCTGAACTAGACGAGAAGCTGCCTTCAAGTCCCCCTTAACATAGTTTTCAGTCAAAAGTGGTAACCCTACACTCCCAATCGAAACCCCAACAGAAATCAAAATCATAGTAATTTTATTAGGATTGGCAGAGAAATAAGAAAACATGACAATTAAGTCTTCATTACTGTAGTCGCTAAACCACTTCATGCTATTGATAAAGGTATTTTGGTCCAAGATTTGGAAAAGCTGAATAGCCGAACCAGTCAAGATAAAAGGAATAGCTTCCTTAATCGTATCCATCAACAGGTGTTTGCTATCAATCTTATCTCCTGTTTCAAAGACTTTTTGAAGCATTCCTTCTTTATAGAGGAAATAAAGCAAGACAGCAAAGCTAGCTACCATTCCCACAAAGGCCGCAAAGGTAGACTGGGTGACTGCTGCTAGATAGTCTCCCGAACCAAGCTTCATAATGATAAAGGTTGCTAGAAGCATCCAGATAACCCGAATGACCTGCTCAGCGATTTGGCTCATGGCATAAGGTTTGAGGTTATTCATCCCTTGGAAGAAGCCTCGGATAACACTCATAGATGGGAAAATCAAGACCGCCCAAGCCAAGCTCTGCATGATTGGGATTAAGTCTTTGCCCACGCCAGATAAGTCTGCTAGCCAAGGAGCAAAGACATACAAGATTAAAGCAAAAACCAAACCTAGTCCTATCATAAAGCCTAAAAAGCTCCGAATCAGGGCAAAGCTATGCTCTTCTTCTCGCATGGTATTGTACTTAGCCACTTGCTTGGCCACCGCAACTGGAATACCCGCTGTTGAAACCAGCAAGAACCAGGCATAGATATTGTAGCCCATGGTAAAGAGACCATTGGCCGTAGCTGCATAAGATCCCATCCAGATATACCAGGGGATAATATAAATGGCCCCAAGCAGGCGACTGATAAAGTTACTAGCCGTTAGCCAAGCAGTCCCCCGTAACATCTGGGCCTGCTGGTGATTGTTTTCGTTAGACATAGATTCCTCATTCTATTTTAATCACTAGGAAAAATTCCTCATCTTCCATTATAAACTTTTCCTTGTCACTTGTAAATTTACGACTTTCGGTTTACAATAGAAAGTATGATTAAGATTGAAACCGTATTAGATATTTTAAAGAAAGATGGTCTCTTCCGTGAGATTATCGACCAAGGACATTATCACTACAACTACAGCCATGTCGTATTTGACACCATCTGCTATGACAGCCGCAAGGCCAAAGAAAAGAGCCTCTTTTTCGTCAAGGGTGCTGCCTTTAAGAAGGAATTTCTGCTTTCAGCCATCTCTCAAGGGCTCGGTTGGTATGTTGCTGAAAAAGACTATGAGGTTGGTATTCCTGCCATTATCGTCAGTGATATCAAGAAGGCCATGAGTTTGGTAGCAATGGAATTTTATGGAAATCCACAGAAAAAACTCAAACTCCTTGCCTTTACTGGTACTAAGGGTAAGACAACAGCAGCCTACTTCGCCTATAACATTTTATCTCAAAGTCACCGACCTGCAATGTTGTCAACTATGAACACAACTCTAGATGGTAAAACTTTCTTTAAGTCTGCATTGACAACTCCTGAGAGTATTGACCTCTTTGATATGATGAATCAAGCTGTGCAAAATAATCGCACTCACCTCATCATGGAGGTATCCAGTCAAGCCTATCTGGTCAAACGTGTCTATGGCCTAACCTTTGATGTGGGAGTTTTCCTCAATATCAGCCCCGACCATATCGGCCCGATTGAACACCCTAGCTTTGAAGACTACTTCTACCACAAACGTCTCTTGATGAAAAATAGCCGAGCAGTCATCATTAACAGTGACATGGACCACTTTTCTGTCTTGAAAGAACAAGTGGCAGATCAAGACCATGATTTCTATGGTAGCCAGTCTGATAACCAAATCGAGAATTCCAAAGCCTTTAGCTTTTCAGCTAGTGGGAAATTAGATGGGGACTATGATATCCAACTCATCGGTCACTTCAACCAAGAAAATGCAGTCGCTGCTGGGCTTGCTTGCCTTCGTCTTGGAGCTAGTCTTGAGGACATCAAAAAAGGAATCACTGCAACCCGAGTTCCTGGCCGTATGGAAGTCCTCACTCAGAAAAACGGAGCCAAGGTTTTCATCGACTATGCCCACAATGGGGATAGTCTAAAAAAACTCATCAATGTGGTTGAAACTCATCAAACTGGAAAGATTGCTCTGGTTCTCGGTTCGACAGGAAATAAGGGAGAAAGCCGTCGTAAGGACTTTGGCCTCCTCCTTAATCAACATCCTGAGATTCAAGTCTTTCTGACTGCTGATGACCCCAACTATGAAGACCCAATGACCATTGCAGATGAAATTAGTAGCTACATCAATCATCCTGTTGAAAAAATTGCGGATCGCCAAGAAGCCATTAAGGCAGCGATGGCTATCACAAGTCAAGAATTAGATGCTGTGATTATCGCTGGTAAGGGTGCCGATTGCTACCAAATCGTCCAAGGCAAGAAAGAAGCCTATCCTGGAGATGCAGCCGTCGCAGAAAATTATTTATAAGATAGTAAAAAATCAAGGGAAATGAAACCCTTGATTTTTTCTATTTTTATTTAAAAGCGTTTTTCAAACCTTCAACGGCACCTTCTACAGCACCTTTAGCATCTTCAACTACTTCTTTTGCCTTAGTAACTGTCTTTTCTACAGCGCCTTCTGCTTCAGTCTTGCTATCCCCAGTAACTTTACCAAATCCTTCTTTGATAGCGCCTGTTGCTTGTTCCAATTTGTTTTCAAGTGACATATGATTGTCTCCTTTTGCTTTATTCCGATAAGTGTTATCGTTGCTTTAAGTATATACTTATTATATCATTAAGTCAAACAAACTGCTCAGAGCAGAATTCTATGCTAGATAAAAACTTAGACTTTCCTTGTTAAAATCGACGACTAACTCATACTTTCCATCTTCATTTTGGACAATATAGCCTAAGATAACTAAACTATCCACAAAGATATCACGGCGTTTCTGCATCAGTTGGTCTTTTTTGAGAAATTTTAGCAAAAAAGTCGTCATATATTTGAGAGCATACTCAGGATTAACATCTCCTAAAACGGCATAGAGTTCCTGCTGTTTTTCTGTCAAAGGATACTGATGTTTGACCTTGTAGAAATAATTGGAAAGGGTCATTTTAGTTCGCGCAAAGTCCGTCTTTTCAACTAAAATAGCTGCATTGGTTTGATTGCGTAATTCTGTCTCAAACTCCTGCTCTAACAAAGCTTGATAGACCGGACTAGCTTCGCTGACAAAAATCTCTTGATCCAGTTCGAGACTATCGAGTGTTTCAAGCATAGGAAGATTGAGGTAATAACGCTTATTTTCCCGACGAATCAAACCAGCCTTTATATACTCTTCCATGAGTTTATCAACTGCCACATCTGAAAATTGAGCCTTAATTTCTCTCAAAATAACATCCTCATTCTGGTCCAGATAGCGGATTAATTCTCCAAAAAATGGCTGTCTCGTCAAACGAGATGGATTAAAAATCTGAATCATGAAGATTCCTTTCTTTACATTCTAACAGAGGCGATGCTGCTAACTGACTAGGATTAGTCCCAGCTTGATTCAAAGGAACAGGCAGACCTAGTTCTCTATAATACTCTCTCCAAAAATCACTAATCTCCTGCTCCCCATCTCCAAATTTCATAGGTATGGTTTCAAAAATCGGTAGGATTTCTGCCATATACTGGGAACAGTAAAAACCAGCTCCATCTGGATAGAAAGAAGCATTGTAGGGTGCTCCTAGATGTTTGCAAGCTCTTTCCTTCACCGACTGGATATCTATTTCTGGGTAGATATAAAGATCGTACAAGTGATTGGACTCAAAGAAGTCTGCTGGTTCTTGACAGACTACACCAGCCTTTCCACTAGCATGATAAATCATCCCATCCAAATAAATGGCAACATGGTTATAGTTGCCTGTGGAAGTCTGGATAGCCTGTCCCATGTCCGACTCATCTCTCACAAAAATCAAATCGCCATTTTCTAACATACTTCACTCCTAGAAAAAAAGGAGCCGAAACTCCTTTCGATATAAGGCAAACTAGCCTTTCCTAATTTGAATTAACACTCAAAATCTTAGGCATTAAAACTTTCAGTCAATTGAGGTACCACTTGTTTCTTACGTGAAACAGCACCAGCAAGGAAAGCATGGTTATTTTCAAGTTTGAAGTTGAAAGCCGCTTCAACCTTGTCCATGTTAGCACCAAGTGCTAGGATTTCTGAGTTTGAGTTGACGATATCTGTAATCATCAAGACAAAGTCAGAGTAGCCGTTTGCTGCGTTAGCAGCTTGCATTGCAGCTTCAATTTCTGCTTGGCGTTCTAAAACTTCAGCGATGTCAACTGTGTTTACTTGAGCAACACGGACATTATTTCCGTTCAATTCAAAAGTTTTAGCATCGATGTCAATCAATTCTTCAGCAGATTTGCTAGCCAAGTTGGTACCAGCTTTCAACATTGCTAGACCATATTCTTCCAAGTTTACACCAGCCAATTCAGCCAATTCAGGAGCAATGACTGTATCTGTTGGGTGTGTTGTTGGTGATTTCAAAAGAAGGGTATCTGAAATCAAACCTGAAAGCATCAAACCTGCAATTTCTTTAGGAACAGTTACACCGTGTTCTTTGAACATACGGTATACGATAGAAGATGCTGATCCAACTGGCTCCAAACGCATGTAAAGTGGGCTTGCAGTTTCAAAGTTAGCCACACGGTGGTGGTCTATAACACCGTAAACTTCTACTTCAGCGATATCTGATACAGATTGTTGGAATTCATTGTGGTCAG
>CAUOWW010000012.1:0-33712 GCA_963508345.1 uncultured bacterium | reverse complement strand
AGGCTCCATAATATCTATAGGGGATTTACCCACTACAAATATTATAGAGCCAAAAAAATTCCCTGCAAAATGAAATTGCAAGGAACTTTTGTTAATGGTTATGGACAAGCCAGGTGGAATATTTTTTCCCAAGCCAGAGAGCAAAAAGGAGATTGATGACGACGATGCCTGAACCGACCAGTGAAAATAGGAAAAATTCGCTAGCCGAAACTCGCCATAAATGCACGATGCCTGTAATCAAATAAGCACTGATAGGAAAACAAATGGTAGAAGTAATCAGAGCAGGGATATACTTGCGGAGAAGAATTGATTGTCCAATATGGAGCAAGAGATGAAGTGCAAAGGCCACAAATCCTCCTAACCAAACTAATTCAAGCGCTCTAGATTGAGTAAAATACGCTAATAAAGTGATGGATAAGACAAGAATAAACTCCTCAAAAACAGCAAGAGCAAATCCCTCTGTTGTAATTCCTTTGTGAATCTTGAGAATAGCAGGAGCCTTTTGAGCCAGCAAGGTTTCGTTGAGACGGATCCAAGGGACAAGACCGATAATTTCTTCCATATCGTGAAAGATAAAAAGTAGAGGAAACATCCAAAGATAAAATGCCATAAATCTCTCCTGAAAAGCTATAGATTGCTAACTAATAAAGCAAAAAACGCCCAGTAAGGCGTTTTGAGTTAGGTGTGCTTACTTAACTTCTGTAAACACAACGTGTTTGCGAAGTTTTGGTGAGTATTTCTTCAATTGAAGACGGTCTGGAGTGTTACGTTTGTTTTTAGAAGTAAGGTACAAGCGTTCACCAGATTCTTTGTGTTCAAGTGTAATATTTACGCGCATGGTATCTCCCTTCTATTATTCAGCTGATGCAGCTTTAGCGATCTTACGTCCTTTGTAGTATCCTTTAAGTGATACACGGTGAGAACGTGAGTAATCTCCAGTAGTTTCGTCAAAGTTTACAGATGGAGCTGTTACTTTGTAGTGTGTACGACGTTTGTTTTTCTTCGCTTTTGAAGTGCGACGTGCAGGTACTGCCATTTTGATTTCTCCTTTAGGTATTTATATTCGATTCAATCTACTGATTTTCATCAACCATACTAGAATAACACATTTTTTTTGTAAAGTAAAGTTACTTGACAAAAAAAGATGAAAAAATTCTCCTGTTCGACATAGCAAACAGGAGAAGATGTTAAATATCAATCTCAAATGGTTCGTCAATGGTTTCTGAGACGTATTTTCCGTCTTTCTTCCGTTGCTTGACACATTCTGTGAGGAGATATTCGATTTGCCCATTGACTGAACGAAAGTCGTCTTCTGCCCATGATGCGAGTGCAGCGTATAACTTTGTTGAGAGTCGAAGGGGGATCTGCTTTTTTTTAGCTTCAGCCATCTTTAGTAAAGACTTCCTGTGTTGACAATTGGTTGTGCATCATGATTGCCACAGAGTACGACAAGGAGATTTGAAACCATAGCAGCTTTTCGTTCTTCGTCAAGCTCTACCAATTCCCCTTCATTGAGTCGTTCTAGTGCCATTTCAACCATTCCTACAGCACCATCTACAATCATCTTACGGGCATCAATAATGGCAGATGCTTGTTGACGTTGAAGCATGACAGCAGCAATTTCTGGAGCGTAAGCTAGGTAAGTAATACGTGCTTCAAGGATTTCTAAGCCAGCATCCTCAACACGACTTTGAATTTCTTCACGGATACGGTTGGCTACAATTTCGCTAGAGCCACGGAGACTCCCTTCATCTGCTTGCCCGTCACCTGTAGTGTCCACATTAGGAGACACATCGTAAGGATAGATTCGGACAATATTACGGAGGGCGCTATCACATTGTAATGAAAGATATTCTTTGTAGTTATCAACGTTGAATACTGCCATAGCGGTATCGACAACTCTCCAAGTTACCGCGATACCGATTTCTACAGGGTTTCCTAGACAATCATTGATTTTTTGGCGAGAATTGCTCAAGGTCATGACTTTGAGTGAAATGTGTTTCTTGCTAATTTCAATATTTACATCATTGTCATTTGATGATTTAGCTCCTAAAAAAGGAGATTTTGTGCTAACATCACCACTTTGTCCAAGTCGAGTGTGGTTTGCAGGGTTGACTGCTACGCTGAAGGGATTGACAAAGTAAAAACCAGGTTCTTTGATGGTGCCTGTATAGTTACCAAAGAGTGTCAGAACCAGAGCTTCTTGAGGTTTGACAACTTTTAAACCAGCATGATTTAGCGCTGCAATTACGATTAGTAAAAGTCCGATAATAATTCCAAAAATGTTTTCCGAACCAGCACCCATTATAAGTATAAAGACACCAAGTACGAGTGTCAACTCAATGAGAATCAATGCGAATACACCATTTGGTTTTGAATTGATGAGTTTTTCAGTCATAAGAATGACCCCCTGTTATTTGATATCTAAATGATATCACTTTAATTTATAAAGTCAAGAGATAAATGTAAAAAATTTAAAGAAAATATTGCTGTATAGAATTTTCTGAAAATTCAAGAATTTTCTTCTGTTCATTGCTTTTAAAATGTGCTATAATAGTAAAAACTGAAATGGGAGGGATAAGATGACTGAATTAGATAAACGTCACCGCAGTAGCATTTATGACAGCATGGTTAAATCACCAAACCGTGCCATGCTTCGTGCGACTGGTATGACAGATAAGGACTTTGAAACACCGATTGTGGGAGTGATTTCGACTTGGGCGGAAAATACACCATGTAACATTCACTTGCATGATTTTGGGAAATTAGCCAAAGAAGGTGTCAAGTCGGCAGGTGCTTGGCCTGTGCAGTTTGGGACAATTACCGTAGCGGACGGGATTGCTATGGGAACGCCTGGTATGCGTTTCTCTTTGACATCTCGTGATATTATTGCGGACTCAATCGAGGCAGCTATGGGTGGTCATAACGTGGATGCCTTCGTCGCTATCGGTGGCTGTGACAAGAACATGCCTGGATCTATGATTGCCATTGCTAATATGGATATTCCAGCTATTTTTGCCTATGGTGGAACCATTGCACCGGGAAATCTTGATGGCAAAGACATCGACTTGGTTTCTGTTTTTGAGGGTATCGGAAAATGGAACCACGGTGATATGACAGCTGAGGACGTGAAGCGTCTCGAATGTAATGCCTGCCCTGGCCCTGGTGGCTGTGGTGGTATGTATACAGCTAATACCATGGCGACTGCTATCGAAGTTCTCGGTATGAGTTTGCCAGGATCTTCATCTCACCCAGCTGAATCAGCTGATAAGAAAGAAGATATCGAAGCAGCAGGACGTGCTGTTGTTAAGATGTTGGAGCTTGGTCTCAAGCCATCAGATATCTTGACTCGTGAAGCCTTTGAAGATGCCATTACTGTAACTATGGCTCTCGGTGGTTCTACAAACGCCACTCTTCACTTGCTTGCTATTGCCCATGCTGCCAATGTTGACTTGTCACTTGAGGACTTCAATACGATCCAAGAGCGTGTGCCTCACTTGGCCGACTTGAAACCATCTGGTCAGTATGTCTTCCAAGACCTCTACGAAGTCGGTGGTGTGCCTGCGGTTATGAAGTACCTCTTGGCGAATGGTTTCCTTCACGGGGACCGCATTACATGTACTGGTAAGACAGTTGCTGAGAACTTGTCTGACTTTGCAGACCTCACACCAGGTCAAAAAGTTATCATGCCACTTGAAAATCCAAAACGTGCAGATGGTCCGCTTATCATCTTGAACGGGAACCTTGCCCCTGATGGTGCGGTTGCTAAGGTATCAGGTGTTAAAGTGCGTCGTCACGTTGGACCAGCTAAGGTCTTTGACTCAGAAGAAGATGCTATTCAGGCTGTTCTGACAGATGAAATCGTTGATGGCGATGTAGTCGTCGTTCGTTTCGTGGGGCCTAAGGGTGGTCCTGGTATGCCTGAGATGCTTTCCCTTTCATCAATGATTGTTGGTAAAGGTCAAGGAGACAAGGTTGCCCTCTTGACGGATGGACGCTTCTCTGGTGGTACTTATGGTCTGGTTGTTGGACATATCGCTCCTGAAGCTCAGGATGGTGGACCAATTGCCTACCTCCGTACAGGAGATATCGTTACGGTTGACCAGGATACCAAAGAAATTTCCATGGCCGTATCCGAAGAAGAACTTGAAAAACGTAAGGCAGAAACAACCTTGCCACCACTTTACAGCCGTGGTGTCCTCGGTAAATATGCCCACATCGTATCATCGGCTTCTCGTGGAGCCGTGACAGACTTCTGGAATATGGACAAGTCAGGTAAAAAATAAACTCATACTCTTCGAAAATCAAATTCAAACCACGTCAACGTCGCCTTGCCGTACTCAAGTACAGCCTGCGGCTAGTTTCCTGGTTTGCTCTTTGATTTTCATTGAGTACCAAAAAGCAAGCCAACTTCGGCTTGCTTTTTTTCATCTTCAAAAGTGATCTGCCTGCTTAACGAGGTGGTAGTCCAAGGGCAATGCGGCCGTAGCGACTGATTCGTGTGATCTTCCAGGCAGGAGACCAGGTAACTTCAACCTTGACATCTTCGATACCATCAATTTGTTTCAGACCTGCCACGATTTCAATAGGCAAACTTTCGGCGCAATCACAGGCGGTGTCAGTGAAGGTCATGACAATCTTACAGAGACCCGCTTCATCCAGATTGATTTCATAAATCAGCCCTAGATTGTACACATCCAATTCCACATCTGTATCAAAAACCTTCTCTAGTTTTTCGATAATTTGGTCTTGTATAGCTAAAGCGCGGTCATTGATTTTGATATCGTCTCTCATTACAGTCCCTCCACATGATAAATATCCTCTATTTTCTCATAATTCTGACAATTTGGCAAGTTTTTGATGAATTTTCTGAAAAAATATGATAATATAAAGAAAATGCTAAATCAAGGGGAAGTCTATGGAGCAGATTGGAAAAGTCTTTAGACAATTACGAGAGTCAAGAAATATCTCGTTGAGACAAGCAACTGGGGAACAATTTTCGCCGTCCATGTTGTCCCGCTTTGAAACTGGTCAGAGTGAGCTTTCGGTGGAAAAGTTTTTATTTGCCCTAGAAAATATATCTGCCAGTGTAGAGGAAATCCTCTTTCTGGCGAGAGGTTTTCAGTATGATACAGATTCTGAGTTGAGAAAAGAAATCATAGATGTCTTGGATCCAAAGAATATAGCTCCGCTTGAGGACTTGTATCGCAGGGAGTATCAAAAGCATGCCCATTCTCAAAACAAACAGAAACATATTCTAAATGCCATTCTTATCAAGTCTTATATGAAGAGCATGGATGAAAGGGTAGAATTAACAGTAGAAGAAGGGAAAGCCCTTCATGATTATTTGTTTTCTACCGAGATTTGGGGAATCTATGAACTCAATTTATTTTCAGTCAGTTCTCCCTTCTTATCTGTTTCTCTTTTTACTAGATATGTACGAGAAATGGTACGTAAATCTGATTTTCTAATGGAAATGTCTGGTAATCGAAACCTTTTTCATACTATACTATTGAATGGCTTTTTAGCCAGCATTGAGTGTGAAGAATTTACCAATGCCTCTTATTTTAAACGTGTTATCGAAGAGCATTTCTACAATGAAAATGAAACCTATTTCCGAATTGTCTATTTGTGGGCAGAAGGCCTCCTTGATAGCAAGCAAGGTAGAGTCAAGGAAGGCCAGAAAAAGATGGAGGATGCCGTCCGTATTTTTGAGATGCTCGGCTGTAATAAATCTGCCGAATACTATAGAAAAACGACCGATTGTTGAATATCTGCAAACTAAGAAAATAATTTAAAATTTGAAGCGATAGAACTTTTGACTACTCGCAGGTCATCAAAGAGATTTTATCGTTGCTTTGCTTATTTTGTGTGTTGCATATATTCAAAAGTTTTTCCTCTAAAATTTCTAAGTGCTATACTATAGTCATACTTCACATAAAACTTATACTCTTCGAAAATCTCTTCAAACCACGTCAGCTTCACCTTGCCGTACTCAAGTACAGCCTTCGGCTAGCTTCCTAGTTTGCTCTTTGATTTTCATTGAGTATTTGAACAAGAAGGGAGATTATCTATGAAATTATTGTTTAGAAATCAAGCTTATCGTCTCTTGACTTTGTCACGCTTCTTCAATGCTTTTGGTGCTTCGATTTTTAATCTGGTCTTTATCGTCTATGCATCGACCTTGCCACAAGCATCTTTTGCTGTTGCTATGGCGAATATTGTCATGATTCTTCCGACTCTCTTTACAGTTTTTGTAGGGATTCGGGCAGATTATACGAGGGCCAAGGTCAAATGGATGGTCTATAGTGGCTTGTTTCAGGCGATTTTATTTTTTCTAGCAGCTTTAGTTGTTCAGCAAGCTAGTCTCTTTGCCTTTTCTAGCCTGTGTTTAATCAATGTCATTAGTGATGTCATCAGTGATTTTGCAGGTGGTTTGCGCATGCCTCTCATTAAGGAAAAAGTAGCTGAAGATGATCTGATGGAGGCTTATTCTTTTTCCCAGTTTATCACCTATATTTCAGCCATTGGTGGTCAAGCTTTCGGAGTCTGGCTCTTAGGGCTATCGGTCAATAATTTTTCTCTCGTTGCGGGAATCAATGCCTGTTTTTTCCTAGTATCAGCCGTTATCCTCTTTTTAGGAAAAAGCAAATTGAGACTGTCGATTTCATCCGCTGATGGTGAATCACTAAAGAATGAGAAGCTTTCTATCAAAGACCAGTTCCTAACAATTTACCGAAATTTACGTCTCGTTTTTCTTAAAGGTGGACAGAAAAACTTTGGATTCATGATCTTTGCTGTCTTGCTTATCAATGCCTTGGGTGGCGCTTTAGGAAGCATCTATAACATCTTCTTTTTGAGCCATTCTCTTTTGAACTTTTCTTACACAGAGGCATTATTTATCAGTCAATTCTGTGCTTTGTTAGCAATCATCATCAGTAGCCTTACGGGCAATGATTATTTTGGGAAGCAGTCCTTGCCTAGATTGATGATGTGGGTGACCGTAGGACTCAGTCTAGTTGGTCTAGCTAATTTATTCAATCAAGTCGTACTTGGTTTACTATTTCTCTGTTCAACTCTGTATGTGTCTGGTAAAGTTCAACCAAAGATTAGTGCCATGCTCCTGAAAAATCTAGCTCCAGAGGTTCTAGCTCGTACCAGTAATTTTTTAGGTTTATTGTTCACCTTATCCATACCTGTGGGAACAGCTTGTTTTTCACTTATAGCTGTATGGAATATACAGTTGACTTGGATGCTATTTGTTGGTTTTTCCTTGCTGGCTATTCTTTTGACAGTTATTAATCTTAAAAATGATATCTAATACTCTTCGAAAATCTCTTCAAAGCACGTCAGCGTCGCCTTACCGTATAGATGTTACTGACTTCGTCAGTTCTATCTGCAACCTCAAAACGGTGTTTTGAGCTAACTTCGTCAGTTCTATCCACAACCTCAAAACAGTGTTTTGAGCAACCTGCGGCTAGTTTCCTAGTTTGCTCTTTGATTTTCATTGAGTATAAATCCTAATTTTTTTCTTACTGTTTTAATCCCTCTATTTATGGTAAAATAAGACTATTAAGTTTAAAGAGGATTCCCTATGAAATTACAAAAACCAAAAGGAACGCAGGATATTTTACCTGCTGAATCTGCCAAATGGCAGTACGTTGAGGGCTTTGCCCGTGAGATTTTCAAGCGCTATAACTATGCAGAAGTGCGTACGCCTATTTTTGAGCATTACGAGGTTATCAGTCGCTCTGTCGGAGATACAACGGATATCGTTACCAAGGAAATGTACGACTTTTATGACAAGGGTGACCGTCATATTACCCTCCGTCCAGAAGGAACTGCGCCCGTTGTCCGTTCCTATGTGGAAAATAAACTCTTCGCCCCAGAAGTGCAAAAGCCAAGTAAGTTCTACTACATGGGACCTATGTTCCGTTATGAGCGTCCACAGGCAGGGCGTTTGCGCCAATTCCACCAGATTGGTGTTGAGTGTTTTGGCTCTAGCAATCCAGCTACCGATGTAGAAACAATCGCGATGGCAGCCCATTTCTTGAAAGAAATCGGTATCCAAGGTGTCAAATTGCACCTTAACACTCTTGGAAATCCTGAGAGCCGTGCGGCCTACCGTCAAGCCTTGATTGACTATTTGACACCGCTCAAGGAGACCTTGTCTAAGGATAGCCAACGTCGTTTGGAGGAAAATCCTCTCCGTGTCTTGGACTCTAAGGAAAAAGAAGACAAGGTGGCAGTAGAGAATGCACCGTCTATCTTGGACTTCCTTGATGAAGAAAGCCAAGCCCACTTTGATGCTGTGCGTCAGATGTTGGAAAATCTTGGAGTAGACTACATCATCGATACCAATATGGTGCGTGGTCTGGACTACTACAATCACACTATTTTCGAGTTTATCACTGAGATTGAGGGCAATGACTTGACAGTCTGTGCGGGTGGTCGCTACGATGGTTTGGTTGCCTACTTTGGTGGACCAGAAACTGCTGGCTTTGGTTTTGGACTAGGTGTAGAGCGCCTGCTTCTCATTCTTGAAAAGCAAGGTGTGGCCCTCCCTATCGAAAACGCCCTAGATGTTTATATCGCAGTCTTGGGTCAAGGAGCAAATGTCAAGGCCTTGGAGTTGGTGCAAGCCATTCGCCAACAAGGTTTCAAAGCAGAGCGTGATTATCTCAACCGTAAGCTCAAAGCTCAGTTCAAGTCAGCCGATGTCTTTGCGGCTAAGACCCTCATCACCCTAGGAGAGAGTGAAGTCGAAAGCGGACAAGTGACGGTCAAGAACAATCAAACACGAGAAAAAGTGCAAGTGTCACTTGAAACAATCAGCCAAAACTTCTCAGAAATCTTTGAAAAACTAGGCTTTTAATAGTAGAAAAACTGGTCAGAGAACTACTCTGACCTTTTTCTTTTGCAAAATGACAAAAATCATAAACTTTTTGACAAATATGCTTGTCAAAAAGAAAAAGATGTGTTACAATAAATTCAAGTTAAGAAATAGGAATCAGAAAGGAGCTATGATGTGGGTAGTATTTATACTATTTATGATTTTCTTTTATTCTAATAATTCTAAAAAAATCAAGAAACTAGAGAATAAAATCAAAAAGCTTGAGCGAAAAGAGAAAGGAAATATAGAAATGTCAAGATTATTGCAAGAATTAATTGGGAAAAATCCAACAATCGTTGGACAAGTGTTTGGAACATCTTTATGGGAAGTTGTGGATGTTGATGAGGAATGGGTCAAACTACGTAGTGTTGATAAAGAGGGGAAAGAAAAATTCAAGTTGCAACGTATTGAGGATATCCAAACCGTTGAATTTGACGGAGAGTAGGTGTGTAACATGCAACTAAAAAATCGTCTAAAAGAGCTTCGGGCTCGCGATAGTCTCAATCAAACCGACCTAGCCAAGCTGGCAGGGGTTTCCAGACAGACCGTTAGCCTACTAGAACGGGACGAATACACCCCGTCCGTTGTGATTGCCCTGAAAATATCTCAGATTTTCAACGAAACAGTCGAATCGGTATTTCGCTTAGAGGAGGATGAGTGATGAAAAAGTACAAAGTAATCTATTATGTAGTTGCCATAGCTCTATTAGTCAGCGTATTTCTACTGATTGGGATAGACTTAGGCTGGTTTAATCCCTATCAAAGCGACCAATTTATTTGGGCCTACTTTGCTCTTATCCCAGTCGTTGACTGGATTGAAAAGAAAGTAAACAATTTAGCAAGTGAAAAAGGAGAATGAATATGAAAAAGAAAAAGAAAGGTGGATTGTTATTTTTGATGTCTATTGTCTTGGGAGGTTTCTTGGGCATGTTTGTAGGGATGTTTAAGGCAGATGCCGAATCCAATGGAATTATGTTAGATGTAAAACCCTTGATACCATGGCTATCAGCTATCAGTTTACTACTAGCCGTCATTATTCTTTTTTTGACTTTCAATTTCCTAAAGAAAAGCAGAAAATTTCATTCCTTGTATCGAGAGGAAATGGATGATGATCTGAATGAAACCTATTATGTGCAGATGTATCGGAATCTCGAGTTTGGAACCATTGCTTTTAATATTGCAAGCGTAGCAATTTCATTGTCTATTTTTCTCTCATTAAATGAAGTGGTTATATTGCATACAGACCACCAAACATTTTCCCTCTCTTTCTTAGTCTTTGTGCTATCCTTAATCGCTCAAAAATCTCTTTTTAAAACAATTGCGATTGTGCGTCAGTTTGATTTGGCTCTTTTCTCTACACCAAAGGATGTCTTGGACTATATAAATTCCTATGATGAAGGGGAGCGCCAGGCTAATTTGGAACAGAGTTTTCGAATTTTATTCCAATTAAACCAATATGTCTTACCAGCCTTATATGTTTTTCTTATTATCATTTCTTTCTTGACAGGAGAGATTCAGTTACTAGCCTTCTTGCTTGTTGGAGCTATCCATATTTATATCAATGTGATGCAGTTACCTATGGTAAAACGTTATTTCAAATAAAGGAGTTTCTATGATTCGTGTTGAAAATGTAAGCAAAAGTTTTGGGAGCAAAAAAGCTCTTCATCAGATTTCTTTTGAGATTAAGGAAGGTGAAATCTTTGGTTTTCTTGGCCCTTCTGGCTCAGGTAAAACAACCATGATCAATGTCTTGACAGGTCAGTTGGCTGCAGATCAAGGTAAAACAGTTTTGTTAGGCAAGAACTCTCAAGATTTAACCTCAAATGATTTGGAACAAATTGGTATTGTTAGTGATGGCAGTGGCTTTTATGAAAAGATGAGTCTTTACAAAAATCTACTCATTTACGCTAAGTTATATGGTCTCAAGTCAGATAGAGTAAATCAGGTGCTCCAACAGGTTGGATTGGCAGATGCTAAAGATATTATCGCAGAAAAACTATCTACAGGAATGAAACAACGAATGTTCTTGGCTCGTGCCCTTCTGAATGCTCCTAAGATTCTCTTTCTAGATGAGCCAACCAGTGGCTTAGACCCTACAACATCCAAGATGATTCATACCTTACTTCAAGAATTAAAGCAGGCGGGGACAACTATCTTTCTGACCACGCACGATATGAATGAAGCAACTCTGCTTTGTGATCGCTTATCTCTTTTGAATAAGGGAAACTTAATAGAGTATGGAAGTCCGCAAGATATCATCCAGAAGTACCATGTGGATAAGAAAGTACGTGTGGTTTATAATGATGGACGAGAACAGATAGTTCCATTTGAAGAATTGCCACATTTAGACACGACAGATTTGATGGTGGTTCACTCTTGTGAGCCGACTTTAGAAGAAATCTTTATCAGATTGACAGGAGAAAAGTTAGATGTTTAGAAAATTAAATGCCCTACTATGGTTAAGATTACAAGTTCTTATCAGCAATTCAACTTTATTAGCAACTTTATTGATGCCTTTTGGTACTGCTGTTCTATATAATGAATTTTCAAATAAGGATGGACAATTGAGCCTATTTTTACTATCTGCTAGCTTGACGATGGTCTTGAGCATGGGAAGTGGTTATATGGTATCGATTATGATGGCAGAAGATAAGGAAAAGCGCAATCTTAAATCACTCATCCTAAGTGGTGTGACAGCAACAGAATATACTTTCAGTATGCTCGTTCTTCCTATTTTGATAATGTTGGTTGCTATGATTGTACTTCCCATCTATCTTAAAGTAGATGTATCAGGTTATTTGTTTGCCTACGTTATCTATTTGCTCCTAGCAACGATTAGTATTATTTTTCTCAACCTTCTAATCGGTGCGGTGTCAGATACTCAATCTAAAGCGCAAGTTTATAGTATCTTCCCTATGTTAATTGTCTCTTTTTTACCTATGATTGCTCTTCAAAATGATACGGTTCAAAAAGTGTTGGATTACTCGTTCATCGGTCCTATTGTAAATCTTTTAAATAAAAAAGGTGGGGAAATATCTTTTTCTAACATCGGTATGTTACTTGCCTGGGTACTTGTGTTAGGAATAGCAAACCTCTTTGTATTGAAAAACAGCTATAAAGCAAGATAGGAGAACTTTATGAAACTACTTAAAAACCTTGGCTGGTTTCTTCTAGCCATTCTATCCTTTGTGTTTATCTATGGTACCGTTCAGAGTGGGGCTGTAGAAGCTTTGAATCTAGGCGCTTCACCCTATGCTACTACCTTACTCTATGTGGCCTTGGCTGGAGTATATGTGTACGTCATTTATAAATGGTACCAGAAAGCTCCTGTCCATATTGAGAAGAGTGGGTTTAACCGATTTATTTGGCTCCCTGCCTTGGTTTGGTTCTTATCTCTTGTCGTTCAATTTTTCCTACCAAATGATCCTTCGGTAAATCAGCAAACAGCGACAGACCTGACCTTGGCTCAGCCACTTTTCTCATTCTTTGCTATTAATATTTTTGCTCCTTTGACGGAAGAACTCATCTTTAGAGGGATGTTAGCACGCTATCTCTTTCCTAAGCAGGACAATAGCAAACAAACTCTGCTTTTCCTTCTGGTATCGAGTGTTCTGTTTGCTTTGATTCATTCTCCAGGAACTTTGCAACAGTTTTTAGTTTATGCTAGTCTTGGTTTTAGCTTGGGCTTGGCTTATATTAGCAGAAAAGGTCTGGTCTACAGTATTTCTCTACATGCTTTGAATAATTTAGTCAGCTTTTTGATGATTCTCATGCTATAATAGAGTCAGGAGGTCACATGAAACGAGTAATTTTATTAGCAGTGATTCAGGCAGTTGTTCTATTTTTTATCATTGGGGCGCTAGCTTATGCCTTCAAAGGTGATTTCTTCTACAGCCATCTAGCAGTAGTCTTTGCCCCTATTGCTGGTATCTGGCGTTTTGGGACGGCTTACACAACGGAAATCGTCTTGCCTCGAAAGGCAGCTGAAATCGCTGAAAAGCGTAAAGCAGGCAAAAATTCAAAATAAAAGAGTCCGATGAAGTTCATCGGATTTTTGTATGGACGCTAATTTTTAGGGTCGTCACTGGATTTTTAAAGACTGACAAACTTTTCTGATGATTTTCATGAAGAGCTTGTGCTTTTATGGTAAAATAGTAACAGAATAAAAGAGGAGAGAAACAATGAAACGTAGTATGTATGCTGGTCGTGTTCGTGAGGAACACATCGGACAAGAAATAACCTTGAAAGGATGGGTAGGCCGTCGTCGTGACCTTGGTGGTTTGATCTTTATCGATCTTCGTGACCGTGAAGGAATCATGCAGTTGGTTATCAACCCTGAAAAAGTATCTGCAGAGGTTATGGCAACAGCTGAAAGCCTTCGTAGTGAATTTGTTATCGAGGTGACTGGCCAGGTCGCTGCGCGTGAACAAGCCAATGATAAGTTGCCAACTGGTGTAGTTGAGTTAAACGTGACAGCTCTGACAGTGCTTAATATAGCTAAAACAACACCATTTGAGATTAAGGATGGGATTGAGGCCAATGACGATACGCGTTTGCGTTACCGTTACCTTGACCTTCGCCGTCCAGAAATGTTGGAAAATCTTAAACTTCGTGCTAAGGTGACCCACTCTATCCGCAACTACTTGGATGAGTTGGAGTTTATCGACGTGGAGACACCATTCCTTTCTAAGTCAACACCTGAAGGGGCGCGTGACTATTTGGTGCCATCTCGTGTTAATAAAGGGCATTTCTATGCTCTTCCTCAAAGTCCACAAATCACGAAACAGCTCTTGATGAATGCTGGCTTTGACCGTTACTACCAAATCGTCAAATGTTTCCGTGACGAGGACTTGCGTGGAGACCGCCAGCCTGAATTTACTCAGGTCGACTTGGAAACGTCTTTCCTTACTGAGCAAGAAATCCAAGATATCACAGAAGGATTGATTGCGCGTGTCATGGAGGAAACAAAAGGAATCGAAGTGACGCTTCCATTCCCTCGTATGAAATACGATGATGCGATGGCTCTTTACGGTTCTGACAAGCCAGATACCCGTTTTGACATGTTGCTTCAAGACTTGACAGAAGTGGTCAAAGGTGTAGACTTTAAAGTCTTTTCAGAAGCACCTGCTGTAAAAGCAATTGTGGTCAAAGGAGCTGCAGATAGCTATTCACGTAAAGACATTGACAAGATGACAGAAGTAGCCAAGCAGTACGGTGCCAAAGGTCTTGCTTGGATCAAGGTAGTTGATGGAGAATTAAATGGACCCGTTGCTAAGTTCTTGACTGGCATCCAAGCAGAATTGACAGTAGCACTTGCGCTTGAAGATAAGGACTTGGTTCTCTTTGTGGCAGATACGCTTGAAGTGGCTAATGCAACGCTCGGTGCCCTTCGTGGACGTATTGCCAAAGAGCTTGGCTTGATTGATAACGATAAATTCAACTTCCTTTGGGTGGTTGACTGGCCAATGTTTGAATGGTCTGAAGAAGAAGGTCGCTACATGAGCGCCCACCATCCATTTACCCTTCCACAGGAAGAAACTGCTCACGAATTAGAAGGTGATTTGGCTAAGGTTCGTGCCATTGCTTACGATATCGTCTTGAACGGTTATGAGCTTGGTGGTGGTAGCCTTCGTATCAACCAAAAAGACCTTCAAGAACGCATGTTCAAGGCTCTTGGTTTCTCAGCTGAAGAAGCAAATGACCAGTTTGGTTTCCTTCTTGAAGCCATGGACTATGGTTTCCCACCACACGGTGGCTTGGCTATCGGGCTTGACCGATTTGTCATGCTCTTAGCAGGAGAAGAAAATATCCGTGAAGTTATTGCCTTCCCTAAGAACAACAAGGCAAGTGACCCAATGACACAAGCTCCTTCAACAGTAGCTCTCAAACAACTAGAGGAACTCAGCTTACAAGTAGAAGAAGATGAAACAAGCAAAACGAATTAAGCGGTGGCGCTATTATCTGCGCCGCTTTGCTTATCAGATAAAAATTTTACGTGTCTTACAAAGCATCTCTCGAGAAAAGTATGATGAGAAGATTTCGGCTTCTCTGGTCTATGGATTTTTATCAGCAGTGGCGGTCAATTTCTTTTTCCAACCAGGACATGTGTATTCGAGTGGTGCGACAGGTCTGGCACAGATTATCTCTGCCTTGAGTAATCACTGGTTTGGTTTTCATATTCCAATCTCATTGGCTTTCTATGCTATTAATTTCCCTTTGATGGTCTTAGCTTGGTATCAGATTGGCCATAAGTTCACCATCTTTACCTTTATCACGGTGTCCATGAGTTCCTTCTTTATCCAGTTTGTCCCTGTGGCGACCTTGACGGAGGATCCTATCATCAATGCCCTTTTTGGGGGTGTTGTCATGGGCTTGGGGATTGGTTTTGCTCTTCGCAACAATATCTCCAGTGGTGGGACGGATATTGTCAGTTTGACTATTCGCAAGAAAACAGGTAAGAATGTCGGTAGTATTTCTTTCTTGGTAAATGGGACTATCATGCTGATAGCTGGTTTGACCTTTGGTTGGAAATACGCTCTCTACTCTATGATTACCATCTTTGTCTCTAGCCGTGTCACAGACGCTGTCTTTACCAAGCAAAAACGCATGCAGGCCATGATTGTGACCAATCATCCAGAGAAGGTAATTGAAAAAATCCATAAAAAATTGCACCGCGGAGCAACCATGATCCACGATGCAGAAGGAACCTATAATCACGAAAGAAAGGCAGTTTTAATTACTGTCATTACACGTGCAGAGTTTAATGAATTTAAACAGATTATGAAACAGGTGGATCCAAGCGCCTTTGTCTCTGTATCTGAGAATGTTCATATTTTGGGACGGTTCGTTGAAACAGATAATTAATGACCAAAAAAACCAGCTCGAGCTGGTTTTTATTTTTCAATAATTTTGTGGGCAATCAACTGACGGTAACAAATTTGCTTATTACTTTTAGCATCGTTGATAATCTGGAGGATGGTTTCAAGGGAAACACGACCAAGCTCCAAACTATTGATATCGACATAGGCCGCCAAGTTGAGCTTGGGATTGACTGAGTCGAAGCTGAGGACAGGGACATCCAGTTGGTGTTTTGCGATGTAATCACAGACCCCTGCAGCAAGGAGACTATCAATGGTAATAATAGCGTCAATATTTGGATCGTGTTTGAAGAGAAGTCTACTAAAGCGATAACCATTATCTTCAAGAAATTCAGTAGCAAAGTAAGTCAGATTAGTATCGAGAGGAAGTTGGTATTGTTTTAGAGCTAGCTCGTAACCTGTCAGACGGTCTTGTGTTACGAAGAGTCGCTTAGTACCTCCGATAAAGGCAATTCGCTTGCATCCTTTTTTGATGAAATACTCTGTCGCATCAAAACCAGCTTGGACATTGTCATTATCGACAAGTGGAATGAAGGGAGATAGAGATTTACCTAAGATAAGGAAAGGAAATTGCTCGTCTGCTACTAACTTAACCAAAGGGTCCTCTTCTTGGGCATAGAGGAAAATCAAACCATCTACACGCTTACCATAGACCATCTGAGAAATAGCTTTAAGACGCTCTTTGGCATCTTTACCTGTCGCGATCTGAATGGCGTAGTGGTTTTCAGAGGCGACTTGGGCGATACCACGGAGGACAGATGGGAAGAAAGGATTTTGATAGAAGGCGTCTGAGTCGTCAGGAAGCACCAAGCCGATAACTTGGGTATAGCTACTTACCAAACTACGAGCATTGAGGTTGGGGTGGTAATTGAGTTCTTTCATAGCCTTGCGAACGCGTTTTTTCGTTTCGTCGCTAATGGTTGATTTATTTTGAATAACACGGGTTACGGTTGAAGGTGAAACACCAGCAGCCTTGGCCACATCTTTAATCGTAACGGGCATAAAAATCTCCTATTTATGGTAATCTGGATCACGGAAATGTGTTTTATAAAAAATAGTGACCAGATATAGAACAAAAAGAATGTTTTGTACAGTGATGAGGGTTGTCATATTTTGACCAAATAAGCCCAAAATAAGCGTAATCAGAGTTGGTAATCCTAAACAGTTCAAGATAAAATGGTAGCACTCTTTAAAGGTCCTAAATGAAAAGAGGCGTGATTTCTTAGTGATATAAAGGAGAAGACTCGCTCCTAGAGAGACGATAAAGAAATTCAAACCAAAGAGGAAGCTGGCACCGAGAACTAGGAAGAGACTGATATAGACACGATTCTGCTGGTACCAGTCTTTAGAAATTGCTTGGGTCAAGCTGTCCTTGCTTTTGAAACTCTCAGTCTCAATCGCTCGGTAAGAGACACGGGTCAGTTCTTTACTTTCCTTGCTGATGACCAGTTCTTTTGTATCGAAATGTAGTTGCAAGTCTTTAGGTAATTCCTTGCTTTGACTTGGACCAATCACAAGAGAAGGCGCTTGACTAGCTGTTCCTGTATAAGTTAACTTACCATCAACAATTCTAGCGTGTTCAGAGAAATCCTGGACAGCCTTATCCGTCAGAGGTTCATAGACGTTATCGATAAAGGTTTCTAGGGGATAAGTCTCCTGGGAGCTGTTTTGGATGGCAATGGGTACCATAGACAAGCTGATAAGGAAGATACTGGTAAAGAGTAGTTGAAACCAGTTGAGTCCGAAACGTTTGGACAGGGGCTTACGAAATCCCCAAATACTTGAAAAATATGAAAATGGATATGGAAGCATTTGTATCTTTCTAAAAGGTGTTTTCTATATGAGTATTATTATATAGAGAAATGTGCTTTATTTCAAGTCTAGGGGGTAAATTGCTTGTTGTTAGTATATATTTTGTAACAATAAGAAAAGGGTGGCGGGGATAGATTATCCCTTGTCGCCACCACTTGTAAGTCCTGAAACAAAGTTCTTTTGTAGGAAGAAGAAGAGAATACAGATTGGAAGGGCGATGAGGATAGCACCTGCTGAGAAGTAGGCAATCTTCATGTTTTTCACATTGTTAACGAAGGTTTGGAGACCAACGGCAACAGTAAAGTATTCTTTCTCACGAAGCAAGAAACTAGAGAGGATATAGTCTCCGAAAGGTCCCATGAAGGCCCAGAGAGCTTGAACAGCAATCATTGGGCGAACAAGTGGAAGAACAATTTGCCAGAAGCGGCGGAAGTGTCCTGCACCGTCTAGTTTTGCGGATTCATCTAGAGACATTGGGACTGTATCGAAGTAACCTTTCATCAACCAAGCATTCATCGGGATACCTCCACCAACGTAGAGGAAGATGAGGAACCAGCTGTGGTTAAGGGCGTTCAACATAAGTGCCATAACGAAGAAGGCTGTCAAAGCGGCCATGGTTGGCACCATTTGGATAATCAAGAAGAAGACCAAACTTTGTTTACGAGCTAAGAAGTTGTAACGACTATAGGCATAACCAGCAAGTACGATGATACTTGTTTGAACAGCCATGGTAATCAAGGCGATAATCAAAGTGTTGAGGTACCAAGTGCCGTACAAGGTTTCAGAGAAGAGGCCTTGGAAGTTAGCAAAACTAAAGTCGACGTTGCTGTCTAGTTTAAAGGCTACTACGTTACCAGTCTTGAAGGCTGACATGATAGTAATCAAAAGTGGATAGATAATCACGATTGATAGGCCAATTAAGTAGAGGTAAGTAAGGGTTTGAGTCAGTCTACGTTTGAGTTTGATTGAGTTATTCATCTTAGACGTCCTCCATATCAAATGCGTGTAGTTTCTTGAATGCGATCATAGAGATTGAGATGACAATGATAGAGATAATCAAGGTAACAGCTGCCGCCATAGAGTATTGAGGAGATGTACCTGTTGTCAGACGGTAGATCCATGAGATCAAGATATCGGTTGAACCAGCTCCACCACCGACACTACCAGGTCCTCCAGCATTAAAGAGGTACATGATAGAGAAGTTGTTAAAGTTGAAGGTGTATTGGCTAATCAAAGTAGGTGCCGCAACGGCCAAGATCATTGGGAAAGTGATGTTGCGGAATTTTTGCCAAGCATTGGCACCGTCAATATAAGCTGCTTCGTAAAGGTCGTTAGGAATAGATTGTAAGATACCCAAAGTCAAAACGTAGATGTATGGGAATCCAAGCCAACCTTGCATCATAATCAAGGCAATCTTAGTCCAAGTTGGGTCTGTTTTCCAAGGAATAAGAGCACCATCAAGGAAAGGAAGGAATTTAGCCAAGATTGGCAATACTTGAGTGTTGATAGCTCCGACACTATCGTTAAACATGTTTGAGAATGTCAAGATAGTGATGAAGGCTGGGACAGCCCAAGGAAGAAGGAAAATAACACCAAAGATACGTTTTCCTTTGATAAATGGTTGGTTAGCAATGATAGCTGTGAAGATACCGATGACGATCTGTAAAGTTGAGGCAGCCAAAGCCCAGATGATAGTCCAAGAAAGAACGGCACCAAAGGCAGAACGGAAGGTACTCAAACTCCAGATGTTCGTAAAGTTGGTCAAACCAACCCAGTCCAACAATTTGTTTGGTGGCAAGTGTTGGAAGTCGTAGTTGGTAAAGGCAATCATCAAGGTTACGATAACTGGAAAGATAATCGCAAAAGTCATGGCAATATAAGATGGAATGATCAAGAGGTAAGGGAAGCCATTTTCATAGATTCCTTTGATCATATCTTTTAGCGTAAGTGGTACTGGAATTCCATTGTTAATACGTTTTGCGATTGTATGTGCATCTTTAATATTTGAGAAATAAAAGAGCACATAAACGACTACAAAGATTAAATGGAAGGCACCACGAATCAGCATAAAGAGGGAATTGTCACGACCTGGCTTGTCACCAAGAGTGATGAGATTGCTCAATTCAGGGGCTGCAAGTGCTAGGAAATAAAGGACAAATACGATGGTTACACCAAGGAAGATAAAACCTTTGGCTTTTTGTTTATTGTAAATCTGTCCTAACCCAGGAATGATAGACAGCAGGGCTGCTTTACTAGGTTGTTGCTTTTCCATAATAACTCCTTTCATAGGATACTGGTTTCTAATCAAAACCTAAACTATATATGTTTTTCTATTGATAAATTCAAAGGGGGATTTGAATTCCACCCCCCTTGAACAAATTTTTTATTCACCAAATTTTTGTTTGATTGTTTCTTTGATCAATGTTACAGCATCGTTAGCAGCTGTTTTCGCATCTTTCTTACCACTTACAGCATCAAAGAGCATAGTTTTAGCTGGATCCCAAACTGCAGACATTTGAGAGATGTTTGGCATTGGTTGAGCGTTCTTGAACTGTTTGATAACAGCTGTTGTCAACTCATCGTTTTTACCTTCAGCGTATGAACGAGCTTCAGTGTTAGCTGGGATTTCGTTAGTTGCATCGTAGAATGCTTTTTGTTGTTCAGTTGAAACAAGGAAGTCTACAAATTTTTGTGCACCTTCAAGGTTCTTAGTGCTTGATGGGATGATCCAAGCTTTACCACCACCGAATGGTGTGTATTCTTTACCATTTGGAAGAGTTGGAATAGTTGCAACACCGTAGTTTACTTTAGCATCTTTGAATGCTTGAGCTTTCCAAGGACCGTCGATGATAGCAGCTGTTTTACCTTCTTGGAATTGAGTTTGGATCAAGTTTCCAGCACCTTCAGTATCTTGCATACCTTTAGGCCATTTTTCGTACCAAGATTTAGCGTAGTTGATACCTGCGATAGAACCGTCGTTTGCAAGACCGATGTCTTTAGCGTCTTTACCGTTTTGTCCGAATACGTAACCACCGTTACCAGCAAGAAGTCCGTATGCGTAGTAGAAGTTTGTCCAGTCAGCTAGGAAGGCAGTAGTTTTGCCATCTTCACCAGCGAAAGCGTATTTGCTATCTTTAGCAAGGTTTTCTAAGTCAGCAAAAGTTTTTGGAGCTTCTTTTACCAAGTCTTTGTTGTAGTACATAACAAGTGACTCGATAACGGCAGGAGCACCGTAAACTTTACCGTCAGCAGCTGTTACAAGAGATTTAGTTTTATCATCTGTTTTAGCGCCGTCGCTCAATTTAACTTCTGAAAGTTGTCCGTCAGTACCAAGGCTACCTACACGGTCGTATGGTGCCATCATAACGTCAGCAGCTTGACCTGATTGGTTGTCAAGAGAAAGTTTGTCAAGACCACCAAGTTGGTCACCAGATTTGATGTTAACTTTTGTTCCTGATTCTTTTTCATAAGCTTTAGCAACTGTTTCAGCGTAAGCTTTGTATTGGTCTTCGACGTAAAGAGTGATTTCTTTCGCTTCAGATGAACCAGAATCAGCAGGTTTATCAGCAGTTTTGCTTCCGCAAGCTACCAAAAGCAAGCTAGCAAGTGTAGCAGTTCCAAGCACAGCAGCGCTCTTCATGAATTTAGATGACATAGTGTATTCCTCCTAAAGAATAACAAATTTTATAATGAGGAAACGCAAACGTTTTCCTTTATGGGACTAGTATAACACAAATAGAAAACGGTTGCAAGCATTTTTTTGAAAAAATTTTAAAAAATTTGGAAGAAAGGTAAACGCTTAAACGCTTAAACGCTATATAATAGAAGAAAGATTATAAAATATTTTTCCCTTATGAATAATTCAAATAGAGAGAAAACGATTGCTCGCTCTAGATATGGGAAATAGGCTCAATATGTTTCGAGATGGAATAAGAGAAGTTTTCTATAAGGTTTTATTTTTTATAAAGAATATATATACAAGCATGAAGAAAAACCCTTAAAAAAATAATCAAAAAAGTTTTTTAAAACCGCTTGCATTTATCAAAAAAATGAGATATACTAATAATAGCGCAAACGTTTGCGTTCGTAAAAATGTAATATCTAACTATAAACACATGAGGTGCTTATTATGAAAAAACGTCAAAGTGGTGTGTTGATGCACATTTCCTCTCTTCCAGGAGTATACGGAATCGGATCATTTGGTAAAAGTGCTTACGATTTCGTTGATTTCTTGGTTCGTACAAAACAACGTTACTGGCAAATCCTTCCATTAGGAACAACTAGTTACGGAGATTCTCCTTACCAGTCTTTCTCAGCCTTCGCAGGAAACACTCATTTTATCGATTTGGATATCTTGGTGGAACAAGGCTTGTTGCAAGCAAGTGACCTTGAAGGAGTTGACTTTGGTAGCGATGCGTCTGAAGTTGACTATGCTAAAATCTACTATGCACGTCGTCCTCTTTTAGAAAAAGCGGTAAAACGTTTCTTGGAAGTAGGAGATGTTAAAGATTTTGAGAAATTTGCTCAAGACAACCAATCATGGCTTGAACTCTTTGCAGAGTATATGGCTATTAAAGAGCATTTTGACAATCTTGCTTGGACAGAATGGCCAGATGCAGATGCTCGTGCTCGTAAAGCTTCAGCACTTGAAAGCTACCGTGAGCAATTGGCAGACAAGTTGCTTTACCACCGTGTGACTCAATACTTCTTCTTCCAACAATGGTTGAAATTGAAAGCTTACGCTAACGACAACCACATCGAAATCGTTGGGGACATGCCAATCTACGTAGCGGAAGATTCAAGCGATATGTGGGCAAATCCACATCTCTTCAAGACAGATGTCAACGGTAAAGCAACTTGCATCGCAGGATGCCCACCAGATGAGTTTTCTGCAACTGGTCAGCTTTGGGGCAACCCAATCTATGACTGGGAAGCAATGGACAAAGATGGCTACAAATGGTGGATTGAACGCTTGCGTGAAAGCTTCAAAATCTACGATATCGTTCGTATCGACCACTTCCGTGGTTTCGAATCTTACTGGGAAATCCCTGCTGGTTCCGATACAGCAGCACCTGGTGAGTGGGTCAAAGGTCCTGGCTACAAGCTTTTTGCAGCTGTTAAGGAAGAACTTGGTGAGTTAAACATCATCGCTGAAGACCTTGGTTTCATGACAGACGAAGTTATCGAATTGCGTGAACGTACTGGCTTCCCAGGAATGAAGATTCTTCAATTTGCCTTCAACCCAGAAGACGAAAGTATCGATAGCCCACACTTGGCACCTGCTAACTCAGTTATGTATACAGGAACTCACGATAACAATACGGTCCTTGGTTGGTACCGTAACGAGATCGATGATGCAACTCGTGAGTACATGGCTCGTTACACGAACCGTAAAGAATACGAAACAGTGCCACACGCTATGCTTCGTACAGTCTTTTCATCAGTTAGCTTCATGGCAATTGCCACTATGCAAGATTTGCTAGAATTGGATGAGGCAGCTCGTATGAACTTCCCATCTACCCTTGGTGGAAACTGGTCTTGGCGTATGACTGAAGATCAATTGACACCAGCTGTCGAAGAAACTTTGCTTGACTTGACTACAATTTATCGCCGAATCAATGAAAATTTGGTAGAATTAAAGAAATAAGACATTATCAGGAGACACATAAACATGTTACCATTAAACGAATTTGTACAAAAACGTTACAATAAAACCATTGCAGAATGTAGCAATGAAGAGCTTTACCTTGCTCTTCTTAACTACAGCAAGCTTGCAAGCAGCCAAAAACCAGTCAACACTGGTAAGAAAAAAGTTTACTACATCTCAGCTGAGTTCTTGATTGGTAAACTCTTGTCAAACAACTTGATTAACCTTGGTCTTTACGACGATGTTAAAAAAGAACTTGCAGCTGCAGGTAAAGACTTGATCGAAGTTGAAGAAGTTGAATTGGAACCATCTCTTGGTAATGGTGGTTTGGGACGTTTGGCTGCCTGCTTTATCGACTCAATTGCGACTCTTGGTTTGAATGGTGACGGTGTTGGTCTTAACTACCACTTTGGTCTTTTCCAACAAGTTCTTAAAAACAACCAACAAGAAACAATTCCAAATGCATGGTTGACAGAGCAAAACTGGTTGGTTCGCTCAAGCCGTAGCTACCAAGTACCATTTGCACACTTTACTTTGACATCAACTCTTTACGATATTGATGTTACTGGTTATGAAACAGCAACTAAGAACCGCTTGCGTTTGTTTGACTTGGATTCAGTTGATTCTTCTATTATTAAAGATGGTATCAACTTTGACAAGACAGATATCGCTCGCAACTTGACTCTCTTCCTTTACCCAGATGATAGTGACCGTCAAGGTGAATTGCTCCGTATCTTCCAACAATACTTCATGGTTTCAAACGGTGCGCAATTGATCATCGACGAAGCAATCGAAAAAGGAAGCAACTTGCATGACCTTGCTGACTACGCAGTTGTACAAATCAACGATACTCACCCATCAATGGTGATTCCTGAATTGATCCGTCTTTTGACTGCACGTGGTATCGAACTTGATGAAGCAATCTCTATCGTTCGTAGCATGACTGCCTACACTAACCACACAATCCTTGCTGAAGCCCTTGAAAAATGGCCTCTTGAATTCTTGGAAGAAGTGGTTCCTCACTTGGTACCAATCATCAAAGAATTGGACCGTCGTGTGAAAGCAGAATACAAAGACCCAGCTGTTCAAATCATCGATGAGAGCGGACGTGTTCACATGGCTCACATGGATATCCACTACGGATACAGTGTTAACGGGGTAGCAGCACTCCACACTGAAATCTTGAAGAACTCTGAGTTGAAAGCCTTCTACGACCTTTACCCAGAAAAATTCAACAACAAAACAAACGGTATCACTTTCCGTCGTTGGCTCATGCATGCTAACCCAAGCTTGTCTCACTACTTGGATGAGATTCTTGGACGCGAATGGCACCATGAAGCTTCTAAATTGGAAGACCTTCTTTCATACGAAGACAAGGCTGCTGTCAAAGAAAAATTGGAAAGCATCAAAGCTCACAACAAACGTAAATTGGCTCGTCACTTGAAAGAACACCAAGGTGTGGAAATCAATACAAACTCTATCTTTGATATCCAAATCAAACGTCTTCACGAGTACAAACGCCAACAAATGAACGCTTTGTACGTAATCCACAAATACCTTGACATCAAAGCTGGTAACATCCCTGCTCGCCCAATCACAATCTTCTTTGGTGGTAAAGCAGCTCCAGCCTACACAATCGCTCAAGACATCATCCACTTGATCCTTTGCATGTCAGAAGTTATTGCTAACGATCCAGCAGTAGCTCCACACTTGCAAGTAGTTATGGTTGAAAACTACAACGTTACTGCAGCAAGCTTCCTTATCCCAGCATGTGATATCTCAGAACAAATCTCACTTGCTTCTAAAGAAGCTTCAGGTACTGGTAACATGAAATTCATGTTGAACGGAGCTTTGACTCTTGGTACTATGGACGGTGCTAACGTGGAAATCGCTGAGTTGGTTGGAGACGAAAATATCTACATCTTTGGTGAAGATTCAGAAACTGTTATCGACCTTTACGCAAAAGCAGCTTACAAATCAAGCGAATTCTACGCTCGTGAAGCTATCAAACCATTGGTTGACTTCATCGTTAGCGATGCAGTTCTTGCAGCTGGAAACAAAGAGCGCTTGGAACGTCTTTACAATGAATTGATCAACAAAGACTGGTTCATGACTCTTCTTGACTTGGAAGACTACATCAAAGTGAAAGAGCAAATGCTTGCTGACTACGAAGACCGTGACGCATGGTTGGATAAAGTCATCGTTAACATTTCTAAAGCAGGATTCTTCTCATCTGACCGTACAATCGCTCAGTATAACGAAGATATCTGGCACTTGAACTAATACTCTTCGAAAATCTCTTCAAACCACGTCAGCGTTGCCTTGCCGTAGATATGGTTACTGACTTCGTCAGTTCTATCCACAACCTCAAAACACTGTTTTGAGCAACCTGCGGCTAGCTTCCTAGTTTGCTCTTTGATTTTCATTGAGTATAAGATACAAATTCATACTAATACATTTTGTAAAAAGCGAATTTCGATTGAAATTCGCTTTTTTGAATGATGTGAATTTTGGTCAATCCTGTAAAAATAGAGAAATCATAGATACAGTAAAGGCTTAGAAATGCTGGTTTTTACTGTCTTTCAGCTTCAAAATCTACTTAAAAATCACCTCAAATTTCTTGTATTCGCTTACACAAAGTATTATAATATGATTGTAGGAAAGAAGGTGTTTTTATGTGGAAAAAATATTTTTCAAAATATAGATGGACGGATTTATTTTGGATTTTATTTGTTATTTTGACCTGCCTCTATATAGGTAACCATGATTTGTTTCCTCTCAATCATCAAGAAATCTCGCTTCGAGGGAGTTTCTGGGGATTTGTACTTGCCTTATATCACTTACTATTTATTGATAAGTTTGTTATCTCGAATCGAAAATAAAGTTTAGGGTTATGCTTAGCTGTGTACCTTTAGGATTTATTTTGGAGGAAGATTTTGTCTCTGTTATTTATTATTTTAAATTTATCTATTTTGTACAAGATCTATTCTTTGAGGCGGGAGAAATCGAAATACTTGATTTATACGACCTATATCATATTTGGGGTAAATGTAATATATGGTATTCAATGGCTATTAAAAGAACTGATTTCAAATATTTTCACTTAATATGTATGGAAACTCCAGCGATTTTTGCATAACAAAACGCATAAGATTAAGGTTTTTGTGTACTGACCCCAAAAAGTTAGACAATTAATTTATCCGAAGGATTTAGTTCTGTATTGCACAGGGCTAAGTCCTTTTAGTTTTACCTTAATTCGTTTATTGTTGTAGTAATCAATATAGTCTACAATAGCTTGTTCCAATTGCTTAAGCGACTGAAACGACTTCTCATAGCCGTAAAACATTTCGGATTTTAAAATACCAAAGAAGGACTCCATCATACCGTTGTCTGGACTGTTACCCTTATGTGACATGGATGCTTGAATTCCCTTACCCTCAAGAAACTGATGATAAGAATCGTGTTGGTATCGCCATCCTTGGTCACTATGGAGAACAGTATTCTTGTGGTGTTTCTCTGTGAAGGCTTGTTCCAACATGGTTTTTACTTGTTCTAAGTTCGGTGACGTAGAAAGATTATAGGCAATAATTTCGCTATTAAAGCCATCTAAAACTGGTGATAAGTAGAGTTTTTGAATGCTATTTGGAATGGCAAATTCTGTCACATCCGTATAGCACTTTTCCATTGGCTTTGATGCTTCAAACTGGCGTTGAATGAGATTCTCTGCTTTCTTACCAACATCTCCTTTATGAGAAGAATATTTTCGTTTCTGTCGTATTTTAGCTTGTAAATTGAGTACTTTCATCAATCGTTGAACTCTTTTCTGATTTACCAGATAACCACGATTTCTTAGTTCTAAATGAATCCGACGATAACCATAATTTCCCTTGTGTTCGATAAAAATGAATTGAATTTCAGCTTTAAGCTCTTGATCCTTATCTGGTTTGTCTAGCTGTTTCAAGTGATAGTAGTAGGTCGAACGAGCTAGTTTAATGGCTTTTAGAAGAATATCTAACGAAAACTCAGTCATTAATTCTTGAACAATTTCTGTCTTTCTTCTTTCTCTTTTTCCTCCTTCAAGCGGAGTTCTCTCAACTTTTTTAGGACAGCATTCTCCGCTCTCAGGTACTCATTTTCTGCTTGAAGACGTTCTAATTCTGTCCTCTCTTCAGGTCTCTTTTTTGGCTTACGTCCCATTTTAGGTACTCTCCCTCTTGTTTTCTCAACAATAGTATACCCGTTTTTCTTGTATTGTGCCATCCAATTTGGAAGCATACCACGATTTGGGAGAGCATATTCGAGAGAAACTCTATCTTTAGTCCAGCCTTCATGTAAGACTTTATGAATCATTTCTTGTTTTAAATTTTGAAAGATTCTCTAAGCTATATCCTTGTTTTCTAAGTTCATAGATCTGAACTTTATCATCATAAGTTAATTTCATAATAAAAACACCCCAAAAGTTAGATTTTTTCTGTCTAACTTTTGGGGTGCAGTTCATTCACTAAATTACCGTTTTTTATTTGAATTCTATTGCTATTAACTACCTATTAGTACTAATTACCCTGAGGCCATCGTTTATAAATTGACCCAAAACGTCAAATCCGTCATAAATTCCTTTATAAATAAAGAGTCCTAAAATTATAGATGAAATAATGATACTTGCACAAATAAAATATGTACGGTTTTTTTCATTCATAATATCGATTATCTCCTAAGTTAGTATAGACTAATAGTTCCGTTTTGATTAAATGGGACTCTATAATAAGATGTGCCTCCAATAGTACCTCCAAATGTAAATCCAGCTCCTAACAACTCTGCTTTAACTTGAGCTGAACCACTACTATTTATAGCTGCTGTTAAAGTACCATTATAAGCGTACTTTATACTTGTTGTAGGGTATCCATTTGGAGACCAAACATTAACATTTTGCCCTTCAATATATGTGTTTGTAATAGAATCTGTTATTCCTAGGTAATAACCTTGAACTGAGTTAATTTGACGGAAAGAACCCTCATTATATAGCTCAATATTTACACTTAATTGAACTGTAGTTCTAGCAAATGTTGCACTTCTTTTTAATGTATGTGAAGTAACTGTAGCGCGAGAAAGATCTGGGATAAGTTCGATAGTTTCAACAACTTTTCCAGTATCACTATCAAGAACAGTTGCGACTTCTTTGAATCCTGATTTTGAATAGATTACTTCTGGATTAGGGATATTATAATCCTCAACAGTAAATGTTAGTTCATTGAATTTTATGACAAGATTATTATTAGTGTCGGCATTTACAGAAATAGGCAAACAAAATAATGCTAAACAACTAAATAATAGAGTAATTAGTGTTTTTTTCATGACAATTACCTACCATTCTTTCATAACTAAGTTGGATATTAAGAGTTGATAATTATAGTTTGTACATTGGAATCATCTGCTTTCTTATAGGAATATTAATTGAATAAGGCAATTGCTTTTATTTGTATTCGCTTACATTTTATCATATAATATTATTGTAGTCAAGAAAAATGTGCTATTATGTTAAAAAATATTTTTCAAAATATAAATGGACGGATTTATTTTGGATTCTATTTGTTATTTTAACATGCCTCTTGACGGGTAATAATACTCTTTTTCCGCTTACCCATCAAGAAATCTCTTATCATGGGTGCTTATTAGGAATTACACTTGCCTTATATCACTTACTATTTATTGATAAGTTTGTAATTTCGAATCGAAAATAAAGATTAGAACTATGCTTGACTGCCTACTTTTATGATTGATTTTGGAGGAAGATTTTGTCTCTATTATTTATTATTTTAAATTTGTTTATCTTGTACAAGATCTATTCTTTGAGGCGGGAGAAATCGAAATACTTGATTTATACGGCCTATATCATATTTGAAGTAAATGTAATATATGGTATTCAATGGCTATTAAAAGAACTGATTTTAAATATTTCCACTTAATATGTATGGAAACTATAGCAAAACGCATAAGATTAAGGTTTTTGAGTACCTGTTCTTATGCGTTTTTGTAATATTGAAGATTTTCGGTAAGTTTTATACCTTTGGGAAGTCTAGTTTAGAATGCTTTCCCAACAAGTATCTCTGCCTCAATAGTAATCTCTGTCAGTTGGCTCCAGTCAATCTTAGTCTGATCAACGTGAAAGAGTAGAGGGGTCATACTGAGTAGGGCTTGGAGCTGATCTGCTGTGATAGGCTTGGTTAGTGAGACCGTTTGGCTAGATAGGATGGTAAAGTGTTCTTGGAAATGATTTTTGATATCTTGATTAGAATAATCCTTGTTTGTCAGCTGGTTCTGTACCCTTTGACGGATTTCTTTGAGGTGATTTTCAGTTGGGATAACCTTTATCAAGATACCGTCTTTGGATAAAACGCGACGAAATTCTCCATAGTTGGCAGGCGAAAAGATATCAAGCAGAATGTCCATGCTGGCGTCTTTTATAGGAAGACGAGCTAAGTCACCAACGAACCAATTGACTGCCCAGTTGGGTTCGCTATTGGCAGCGATTTGGACAGAATCTTTGGAGATGTCAAAGGCATATAAGGTTTTGTCAGGATGCCTTTCTTGAAGCTTGCGAGAATAGAAACCTTCGCCACAACCGATATCTAAAATTATTTTGGTAGTTTTTGAGCTTGCAAGTAAGTCAGATACAGCATCTAAAATAGCCTGATAAAATCCAGCTTCTAGGATTTGTTGACGGTTTTGAAAATTTTCCTTGTCATAGTTAGCAGATTGCTTGATTTGAGGGGCTAGATTGACATAGCCGAATTTCGCCAAGTCAAAAGAATGGCGATTGTTGCATTTGAGACTGCTTTCTACCAGAGTCAGATTTTCTTGACAGATAGGACAGGCAAAGGCAGTCGCAGAAGCAAAACGCTGAAGTTTGGGTTTGAGATTTGTATTCATAGTTTAAGTGTATCAAAAGAGGCAAATGAAAGCAACTTTAGGATGATTTGTAATAGAATTAAATAGTAGTATAATTACTTTTCAAAGTACCAAAATTAAATTGCTTTTATATACAAATTAATATATAATAATAGCTAGGAGGAAATAAGTATGTTAAAAGAAGTATTAAGCGTCGCAAAAGTTGCGAAAAAATCATCACTCTTTTTGGGTGGTGTAGCATTTGGTACCCTTGGTTTGAAAATCTTGGCAAGTAAGGAAGCTAAAAAAGGTTATTCTAAAGCTTTGGCTAAGGCTTACAAGTTGAAAGACGAGCTAGATGCATCTGTTTCTGTTGTGAAGCAACATGGAGACGATGTCTTGCAAGATGCCAAATATTTGTACGAGCAAGAGAAAAAAGAAGAGCAATTAGATAGCCTTATAGGGGAATAATATGTCTTTTAAAGTGCTACATAGAGGATACCAACATATCCGACTATCATCTTCTTTTTCACTCACCTTGGATATTCAAGACTATCTTCGTTCCTTGGCGAGAGATGAAAAGGGAATTGAGTCTATCCAGTTTTACATGGATCAACAGCACTTTACTCTACGTATAAAAGAAGGCTTCTCTGTATTAGACAATGCAGAAGCCTTTTTAAAAAGAATTGATAAAGGGAAAGTTTCTGAGTTGATGACTCTTCCTATTCGTAGAGAAGAGAGTGCCTATTCTATCGTTTCAGGTGCAGCGATTAAGCGTGTGCTTTTTCGTAGTTTTGTGCCGTCTCCTATTCGCTATATATGGACTTGTTATCAGGCTTTTGGCTATGTTAGAGAAGCCTATCAAACACTAGCGCGTAAGGAACTAACGATGGAAGTCTTGGACTGTTCGGCGATTTTATTGTCCTTGTTTATGAACCAATCCAAGACGGCAAGTAATATCATGTTTATGCTTGATTTGGGGAATCATTTAGATCAATGGTCCTTGAAAAAAACTGCAACAGATTTAGAACAGAGTCTTCTTGCAAAAGAGAGCGATGTATTCTTAGTACAGGGTGATACGGTCGTTAGTATCAAGAGTTCCGATGTTCAAATAGGAGATGTCTTGGTTCTATCTCAAGGAAATGAAATTCTGTTTGATGGACAAGTAGTTTCAGGTTTAGGTATGGTCAACGAAAGCTCCTTGACGGGAGAGAGTTTTCCAGTTGAAAAAAGAGAGTCTGATTTGGTTTGTGCAAATACAGTATTAGAAACTGGAGAGTTGCGTATTCGTGTAACCGATAATCAGATGAACAGCCGGATTTTACAACTGATTGAGTTGATGAAGAAATCTGAAGAAAACAAGAAAACGAAACAACGCTATTTCATCAAGATGGCGGACAAGGTCGTCAAATATAATTTCTTGGGGGCTGGGCTAACTTACCTATTGACAGGTTCTTTCTCTAAGGCTATTTCTTTTCTATTGGTCGATTTCTCTTGCGCTTTGAAAATCTCTACTCCTGTAGCTTATTTGACAGCTATCAAGGAGGGGTTGAACCGTGAAATGGTGATTAAGGATGGGGATGTTCTGGAGAAATATCTGGAAGTAGATACCTTCTTGTTTGATAAGACTGGGACAATCACAACTAGCTATCCTATAGTTGAAAAGGTGTTACCTTTTGGAGACTATAGTGAAGAAGAAATCTTAAGAATCAGCGCCTGTCTTGAGGAACACATCTATCATCCTATTGCTAATGCCATTGTCAAGCAAGCTGAGATAGAGGGGATTGAACATGAGGAAATGCATGGAAAACTCCAATATATTGCAAGCAAGGGGATCAAATCTCATATAGATGGGCAACCAGTTCTTATTGGGAATTATGTCTTGATGCAGGATGAGCAGATTCATATCAGTTCAGAACAAAATGCTTTAATTGAAGAGTACAAGAGTCACTACAATCTCTTATTCTTGGCTTATCAGAATGAATTGATTGGAATGTTCTGTATTCATACTCCTTTGAGAAAAGAAGCCAAAGCAGCCTTGGAGAAACTTAAGACACAAGGGAAAAAATTGATTCTGGCAACAGGGGACACCTTGGTTAGAACAGAGGAATTAGTCAAAGATTTGCCCTTTGATCAGGTCTATACAGACTTGAAACCTGATGGGAAATTTGAGTTAGTAGAGGAACTACAGAAAGCGGGTCACACTATTTTGATGGTTGGGGATGGGTTGAATGACTCAGCTGCTCTAACCCTATCAGATATCGGTGTGGTGATGAATGAGAGTGCAGATATTTCTAAGCAGATGAGCGATATCTTATTGTTAGATAATCGTTTGGATTTCTTCCAAGAGTTGGATTCGCTATCATCATCTTTGCAAACACTCATCAAGAAGAATATTCAAGATACCGTTGTCGTAAATAGTAGTTTGATTGGCTTTGGCTTGTTTAATTGGCTCAGTCCTTCAAATCTTTCTATCTTACATAATCTAACAACCTTACGCATTGTACTGCGTAGCCTGTCTATTAATAGTCAATGAAAATCAAAAAGCAAACTAGGAAGCTAGCCGCAGGCTGTACTTGAGTACGGTAAGGCGACGCTGACGTAGTTTGAAGAGATTTTCGAAGAGTATAAGGCTAGATAGATGTGCTTATCAATAACAAAAAGGAGTTACCTTTCTTGAGGTTAACTCCTTTATTTATAGATAAATGTTGAACAGTTTAGTAAGTCAATACAAAGTATTTTTTCTTCCCACGACGGATAACAGTCAGTTCGTTCTCAAGCTTATCTGCGTCAGTCAAGACATAGTCAAGGTCTTGGATACGGTCACCGTTGACGTAGATAGCTCCGTTTTGAACGTCTTCACGGGCTTGGCGTTTTGAGTTAACCACACCAGCAGAAACGAGCAGTTCTACGATATTGTGGTTTTCATCTGCTTGAACGTGGTAGTTTGGTACACCACGAAGTCCTTGCTTAAGCTCTTTAACAGAAAGGTTTTTGATGTTTCCTGCAAAGAGTTGCTCAGTGATGTTGAGGGCTTCTTTGTAGGCTTCTTCACCGTGAACAAGTGTAACGACTTCACGAGCCAAGACTTTTTGTGCCAAGCGTTCGTGTGGCGCTGCTTCAAATTGTTTACGGATGTCTTCAATCTCATCAAGTGACAAGAAAGTAAAGATTTTCAAGAAGCGAACAGCGTCAGCGTCCATGACGTTCATCCAGAATTGGTACATTTCGTATGGAGAAGTCTTTTCAGGATTGAGCCAGACTGCGTTTCCTTCTGATTTACCAAACTTCTTACCAGTTGCATCTGTAATCAATGGAACAGTGATAACGTGGCCAGTCTTGTCAGCCTTACGACGAAGCAATTCAGTACCAGCTGTCATATTTCCCCACTGGTCAGAACCACCGATTTGTAGTGTTACGTTGTGGTCTTGGTTAAGGACGAAGAAATCGTAACCTTGCATGATTTGGTAGGCAAACTCAGTGTATGAAATTCCTGTTTCAATCCGTTTTTTAACAGATTCCTTACTCATCATGTAGTTGACTGTGAAGTATTTTCCGATATCACGGAGGAAGTCAATGAAGCTGATGCTGCCAAACC
>CAUOWW010000011.1:0-33847 GCA_963508345.1 uncultured bacterium | reverse complement strand
TCCAAAATTCAGCGGTGTTATAACAATACATCTTGCCATTATTTTTAACGAACCATGCATAGTATCCAGGTTCGTTCCAATTGTCTCCCCAGTTAACCCAGAGAGCTGATGCGTTATTGCCACCTTCGCCATCTCCCATTCCAACGGAGAAGTGATTGCGACCAGTTATCCAACGTCCGTAACCTGAATCATGCGTCCCGAGCTGGAAGCCACCGATCCAACCTTTATAGCCTTCTAAAACAGTTGAGCTAGAAATGACGGACTCGATTCTTGTCGCGAAAATGCGTTTAGATGTCAGTTGGTCAATAAAAGCTTCATTTGCAGTGATTTTTCTAATGAGCGCATTATCAACTTTCAACTTCTCAGCCGTTACTGCCTCAGTGTCTAATATCGTAGTCGTGACGGAACCAGCTTCAAAATTGGCCGTTTTCAGCTTATCGACCATTGCTGACTTGATAACAGCGTTATTAATTAAGGTCTCGCCAGTGATGTGGGTCAATTTCCCGTCAAATCGGTTATACCCATTAGCACCCAGATTGATTCCAGAGATGATATCTCCAGCTGAGTTGATGTTCTGAACGGACCATGAGTCAGCAAGTTGTCTTTGAACGGTTTTCAGACCTTCATTCTTAGACACCTCAACCTGGAACAGCTGGTTGCTCATAGCCATACGAGCAACCTTATCCGCAATTCCATTTTCAGTATTGCCCAGAATACGCTCATAGAGCAGGCTGGTTTCTTTAACACGCTGGAAATCGACTTGGTTAGCCTTGCCAGCTATCTGAGATGTGATACTTGCAAATCGGCCGTCTACTGTCTGCTTATACTGAGCAATCTTTGAAGCAATATCATTGCTCGTCTGTGTGCTTATCGCACTAAATCTACGCTCAAGACCTCGCACATCTTCTTGATAAGCCGATTTCCCAACGTAGTCTCTGGATATCTGCTCACGTACAGCCGTCGCTTGTCTCGCGCTCTCCTCACGAGTATAGCGCTGTAGGGCTTCCTGTCGCTGACTGTCCTGACCGACATAGCTTTCAACCGCTGCTAGCTTCATAGACAGACCTTCGGCGGTCTTCTGGAATTCAGATTTAGCGACGACAAGATCCGTCTTACCATCTTCGGGGGCAGGACCCGAATCTATACGAGTAGAACTTCTGGTCAATTCAACCTTGCGAAAGGCTACATGGCCAACCTCGTTATAACCAAGAATAATTCGCCAGAAATCAAAATTTTCAGGCTTGGTCAATGCTGGTATAGTGACTTGATAAGTCTGCCAGCTAGACGTGAGATTGAAATTGCCATGCATAATTTCAGGATTATCAGAAACTGTACGGTTGGCCCTTAATGATAGCCAAACACTTGAAGAGCCAGAGTAGCAAATTCCTTGAAACGAAAGTGTGTAGGTTTCGCCGATTTCTAAATCGAGAAGAGCTGTCGAACTCTTACCTGAAGTTATACTTCCTTCTTTTGAATAGATTTGCATCTGCTTCCAAGTGTTGGTCGTTCCTTTGACGTTGTACTCACCGTTTGAGATAGTCCAATCTTGTGGACTATTATCTCCTTGAGTATAGTACCAAAGTCCCCTTGAAAAATCGTAGTCTTCAGCATAGTTGCGACTACCGACCTTCATTTTTGAAAATTCTTCACGCAATTTCCCTGCTTCAGCCACAACTAAGGTCTTATCTGCTTTATCCTTGGTTGCGTTCAGGATTTCCTGACGGATAGAGCCAGCCTGCACCTCGAATTCAGCCTGATTCAACTTCTGATTTAGCTTGTTCTGCGTGTCTGTCTCAAGCCTCTTCACCGACTGCCTAATATTCTCAGCAGTCACATTGAGTGAGCTGATATCCGCTTTGGTTCTGAGGCCTTCAGTCAGACTTCTCACACCAGCATCTAGTGAATCGGCCCGTTGCTTAAAGGTTGATTCGACGGCTGAGATTTGGCCGTCTGTATCTTCTGGAGCTTCTTTTGGACTTGTTGCTAATGTGCCGTTTTCAAGTTGGGGCGCAAGGACATCTAAGTATTCTCCTGCATCAGCACCTAACAAATAAACATAGCCAATTGATAATTTTCCAGCTTTTTTTCGCTCGCTGGAAAATGTCAAATATGTCCATTTATCATCTTTCAAGATAAAATATGGACTTATACCTGTTGCATCGTCAGGCGCCCAATAGGTTTGTAACCTAACTCTTTGCCCAACTGAACCTTTTACCCAAACAGACATAGTATAGGTCCCTGGCATTATTTCAAATTCGTCCTGAGCAATTCCAATTTGATATCTAGCATCGCTGGAAGTAAGACGTATCGCTTTATCAAAACCAGTTGCTGGACTGTCTGATACATTAATCGTCTTTGTTGTCCCAAGGCCTGATGGCCTAAAGGTTCCTGATGTCCACAATCCGTTAGCCAACGCCATGCGTCTTGTCCCTCGGATATAATTCCGCCCCCCGACCTGCACAGTCGCAATCCGACTTTTTAACTCCTCGGCTGTCTGTGTGAGTTCTGACTTGCTGGCTTTACCATTGGCCAAGTTGGTCAGTTCTGACAGTCTGCGAGTCGTCGTCTCTTCATACGTCGCTTGCGCTGACTTCACACCAACCAATTCATTCTTGGTCTTGTTAAGTGCTTCAACTTGCTTGGCAATCTCAACTTCAGCCTGTGCTTGCTTCGGTCGAATATCGTTCGTGATAGTCCGTTTCAGAGCGTCCAAGTCACCCGATAGAGCTGTCTGAGTGGTCGTAGTCTGCGATTTAAACGCTTCAAGTCTAGCAATCGAATCCAGCCCAATCTGCTTGGCTTCCTGAGCGAGTAGGCTGCTTGCGCCAGCATTTTTCAATGCTTCCTCAGCCTTGCGCTTAGCTTCTTTCAATGGCCCGTTGTCAAAGCTGTCGAAGCGCTGATCGATAGTGTCAGACAGTTCTTGCTTGACTTCTTCTGCCTTAGCCTTGGCAAGTTCGATACCATCAGTGATAGCTTTCTCACGCTTGGCAAACTCAGCGTCAAAAGCACGATCAGCGTTGGCAATCGCACGCTCCAGCATAATGTCAAATTGTGTTTCTTGCTTGTCCAAAATCGCATTGGCTACTGCTGAAACACCGCCACCATTTCCCCCTGACTTCACTTTGTCATCAAAGGTAATGGTTAGATAAGCTCCCTGTCCATTGTTGGCCAAACAGTCATACTCATAGGCAATTGCTTTCTTATAAACGTCCACATTGTGCTTATAACTTTTCAGGTTGACTGTATCTCCCATATGGACAGTTTGCCCATCAAGTTCATAGGCTTCAATCTTGATGGCATCTGTAGCCTTATCTATGTGTTCGTTAGTAAATTTAGCGCTAGCCCACTTTGTCAACTCCTCAACGGTCTGAATGTTATTATTTGTATAACTTCTTTCGTTGATGTAAGGGTAGGCACCAATTAAGGGACTATCAACTGTTATAGCAATCGTTGTATCTTCCTTCGCGCCCTCTGCCTTAAATGTAGATTTAGCGTGAATTCGAGTAACAACATTTTGTGAGTTTTTGGTTCGTTGATAAGATTTAAGATTTTTGTGGGTAGAGATGATAACACCTCTATCCTCTCCTCGATTTCGCTTGATTGAGATAGCGAAATTATCCCGAACCATCTCTCCTTCCCATGTTCCCACGATTGAGTGATCGCCATCCATTAACACGCTGTAGAGTGTTTCTACTTCTTTCGTGTTGATGGTCCGCCTGTCCGTGATATCACTGGTAAATGAAAAATCATTGATAGGAGACTTAGCAACTTGTACCAATTGAGAAAGAGCCTGCCAACAACTCTGCTTGTTGACAGACAGAGGATTGATAGACCGCTGCATGACATCATCAGTGATATGATAAGCAGTGATTTCTAAATGATCATCATTCTCTACTGGCTTCTTGATACGGAACAACTGCGGACCAATCACAGGAGCTGGTGCCTTTATCAACATATCTTCACGGAAAAGCTGATAAATCTCAGAGTCCGTGATAGGGTAGCGAACACTAAGGATGAAATCCCCGTTCATTTGCTCTTTTATGATTGCTGAAGTCGCTTCATGCAGTGGAATACCGTTCCATTTAACGTTACGAGTATCACTTTCAAGCAAATATAGCATTATGCCCACCCCCAAACAGTCTCAATCGTCATGGAACTGATACCAGCGCCTAAGACAATCCCGACATCTTGTTTCTTGATTGGGTCAATCGTAATAAAATCCCCTGTCCACTTAATTCTGGAACCTGTTCCGTCCAAGAAACTAGGGTTGTTAGGGTTATTTACCATGATAGCTCTTCCAGAAAGTCTTTCTAAGTGAATGACCTGCCTATCTACTGTGAAACTAACCTCAGTCGTACTCTGACCAGTCAAGGTAATTGTCGGGAAAGCCAAAGCAGAACCTTTGGTTCTTAAAGTCCCACTTCTTGAAAAAGTTTGATTGTCCGTGACTTTGAAAAATTTGGTAGGGTGACACTCAAATGTGACTTTAAGTGCGTAGTACCCTGCACGATTTCTAACAGTCTCGGAAATTTTTACCTTGTAACACCACATCTTAGTGGTTTTGACACGTTCACTTTCAAGCCAAAAGTTTTCCCTGGCAAAGAGAGCCAAGAAACGGTTCAAGTCCTCTTCCTTTGGTTTGACTAAGTGAAGCGTGTAGGATTTCTCAACCATCCCTCTGTGATGATTAGTTTGCAGGATGGCTCCGCTAATCCCGTCATGCTCCCATAGTTTTGTCTTACTATTGGCAATCACGATGGCTGGCGCTTCTTCTACAATCACATCAAAAGGAAAAGAGGAGGTTGCTACACCGTCAATCACCAGTTCATTATGTTTGATCATGCGATTCCTCCTCTAAGTTGTGTTTTCCGTTGCAGTTCATCCGCAATCTTTTGAGCGACAACGTCAGCAATGCGATTGATATCCATCTCTTCACTGATGTTATTACCGCTAATGCTGACATTGATAACAGGAGACAGACCTCCCATTGTTTGAGCGATTCCACGACCGATAGCTCCCAAGGTTCTTTCGTTCAGTGGTAAGACAGCTTCGTTTCCAGCCTCTCCACCAACCATCAGGCTATTTCCGTTTGAACCGAAAACAGTCGGCTTGGTCAAGATACCGCCCTTGGCATACCACTCTACTCCAATGCTTGGTAGACCACCACTCAGCCAATCGAGTGGATTAGCTGATCCACTAATGCTAAAATGTGGTAGAGGAATATGAGGCCATGTGAACTCAAAATTAAAGAACCCTTTGATAGCTTCAATAGCGCTACCAACTAAATCTTTGGCACCATTAATTGCATTACCTATTGTGTCTTTGACGCTATTCCAAACACTACTTACAGTTGATTGAATGCTATCCCAAATATTACTAAGTGTATCTTTAATACCATTAAAGACACTTGAGACCGAGCTTGAAATACCGTCAAATATTCCTGTAAGTGTTGATTTAATACCTTCCCAGACGGTTGAAGCAACCGTTGAGATAGTGTTCCAGATGTTATACAATACCTGCGCTATGCCATTAAAGATAGTCCCAATGACACTTGCAATCCCATTCCAGATTGTTTCTCCGACGCTCTTGATGGTTTCCCAAGCGCCCGACCAGTCACCAGTAAGGATCTGCATCACTGCCTTGATAATCCCCAAAACAACGTTGATAGCTGTTTCAACTACCGTTTTAATCACTTCCCAAACTGTAGACGTGATAATCTGAATGGTGTTCCATCCTCCTTCTATAAGAGGACCTAGAACAGCCATAGCAGCGCTAATGATAGCGGAAATTCCATTCCAGACAGCGTCCGTAATAGAACGGATTAGCTCTTGGTTTTCAGTCCACCAAGTTACAACCGTTCCAAAAATACTCATGATGAAATTTGAAATTTCACTTACAACAGTATTGATGACAGATGAAATAGCCTCCCACACAGCTGTTACTGCATTACGGAATCCTTCATTCGTTTCCCATAAGTATTTTAAAATGACAACGACCGCTGCAACTGCGGCCGCTATTGCAGCTGCTGTCCCTATGATTGGTAAGGCGGCGGCAATCATGCCTCCTATTGAAAGTTCAAGAGCTGTTGCAGCTGCTTGTAAAGTTAGGAATATCGGTGCTATAACTCCTACAGCAGTAACAACTGTCCCTAAAATGACAACAAATTCTTTAATCGGACCAGGCAAAGTACCAAACCAATCTGCTACACCTTTTATAATGTCTCCTAAAGCTTGAAACACAGGAATCAACATTTCCAAAAGAGGTTGACCTAATGCAGCCAAGGCATTAGTCCCAGATTGTTTTAGATTCCCCATGACGTTTTCTAAGCCGTCAGATTCTCTTGCAGCTTGACCAAGTGCCCCAGAAAGTTCATTACCGTCTTCAACCATTTGAAGCAAAGTTAATTGCTTTTGTGCTTCACTCAAATCCTTGAATGACTTGCCGTACAGTTTATTTGCTGCCGCATTACGAGTTGTTTCTGTTGCAGATATCCCCAAAGCCGCATCGTTGGCAAAGTTTCCTTTAAGAAATGATTGAAGGCTCTCAGTAACACTTTCAATAGATTTGTCGTAAAAAGCAGCACCATCTGCCGCTGCCTTAGTTGCCCTAGTAGATAAATCTAAGGCTTGAGCTGTATCTAGACCAGATGTTTTTGCAAAGGAGGCCATTTGGGTGAAACTTCCTTGTAATCGTTCTGGTACAATAGACATTTCTTTCCCAATATTATTAAGAGCCTCTCTAGCTTGACCTTCCATATCCCCAAAAACTGTGCTAAATTGGGCATTACTTGCTTGCATTGAAGCAGCAGCTTCAATAGCTTCTTTCCCAACGTCAACAAGTTTTTCTGAAATATCACCCAATTTCTCACTAAACTGTTGGAGTAGTTCAGCTCTTGCAGCTTTAGCTATCTCACCCAAGCTTTCTTGTGCGCTATCTGCTACAGACTTAGTCCCCTTCATCTCATTGTTGAGATTGTTAAAAGCGGTCTTAGCTTGATTCAGCTCCGCTTCCATCTTGTTAGCTTCAGCAGAGTTTTCACCATACTGTTCTTTTGTGAGACTTAACTGTTTCTCAAGATTTTCGATTTGGCGAGCGACAATTTCAGACTGTGCACCAATCTTCTTTTCAGCCAATGCCAACTTGTCAGCTTCACTAGCGTTGGAACCCATCTGGCTTTCTTGTAGCTTAAACGAACTAACGACTTTTTCAGATTCGCTGGCAAGTAGTTTCTGCTCATTCTGCAATTCTTTCAGTTGGGTTTGGTTATTCTTGGTTGCATTCCCATTGCCCTCAAGGGCCTGATTAACACTAGCTAGTTTTCCCTCATATCCTTTCAGGACATTTTGAGTCACTTCCACTTCACGCTGGAAAGCACGATACTGGTCTGCACCAATATCTCCTTTTTTGAACTGTTCTTCAACTTGAGATTGAGCTTGTCTTAAGGTTTCTAGTTTTTCCCGAGTGGTTCCGACTTGCTTCTGTAAGACTTCTTGCTTTTGAGTTAGTAGAGTGACGTTACCAGTATCAAATTTTAAAGCATTATCAATCTGTTTCAGCTCTTTTGTTGCGTTAGCAGACTCTTGGTTGACACCTTTTAACGCTTTTTGTAAGGGCTGGGTATCGCCATCGATTTCAATTTTTATCCCTTTGATATTTCCTGCCATATTTCCTCCTTTCCTTAAAAAATAAGGAGCGCTGAGAGGTTTTCTATGACCAGAACACTAGCCAACTAAATGAACTTGTCCTCACAATCGCTCTCTCAGCACTCACTTTTTCTCTAAAATGCATCAAAATCAGCTTGGGTGGCCTTCCGACTACCCGTTTTATTTTCGCTACGCAAATTGACATAATCTGTCTGATAATCTAACGCCATTCCAATAGAAATGTGCTTGAGATCATCGATAGATAAGCCAGTTTCCTTGCAGCAAGACAGATAGGATTCTACCGTGAAGGCTTCTTCGCTTGCTGTTTCTGATGTGTCTGTTTCTTTTTTGTTTGCAGTACCGTATTCAACATTTCCATCATTAGCGGACAAACTTCGTCAAGAGGAAATTCTTCCATCTCCATAAAGAAATCATCAAACGGTTTAATTTTAGGATTGCCAGATTTAGCAAATACCCAAAATAGACGATAGAAAAAGGTAATATCAAAATCTTCTAAAAGAGATAGGTTGACGCTTTCCGCTACTAAATCATTACCTTTTTCCAATTGGTTCAATTGAGCTACTAATTGTTTATTTTTCAAAAGTCCTAAAAGGTCCTTGAAAAAATCCTGCCCAAACTCATTCTTGTAAGCGATTGGAGTATAGGCATTTGTTGCAAGCTCATAGCGCTTATTGCTGATTTTAATACTTCGACGCATTCTTTACTCCTTACCCTAGAGATGTTGGCTCATAAACGCTAGTAAACCAAGCGTCATACACTTCTTTTTTGTCAGCTGACGTAATCGAACGTTTCACTACGCTATCAAGCGGACGTGGTGAAGCTTTGAAGCTAAGTTCACGCTCGTTGACAGTTGTTCCGCTCTTAGTAGCAGAGCCGTTCGATGGACGACTAGCAGAGCAGTAGTAGAGAACGTAGCGAGTTTTGTTTTGATCCCCTGAAAATTCAAACATAATAGCAAACGGTTTAGTTGAAGCATCTCCTTTTTCAGTCAATACTCCTGTTTGATCATCCTTGAGTTCTCCTAGGATGTTTGTCGCAAACTCTTCTGTGATATGCGGTACTTTCAATTTCCCTTCATATCCTTCGTTTGAGTTCATGAAGTGGTAGTCCACATCGTCGGCTGGAATTGCTTTCGATTCTCCTTTTGGTTCTAGCTCCAAGTTCATCGCTCCAGGGAAACGGAAAATTTTTCCGTAGCTAATGACATTTGTGTCCCCACTGATGGTTTCGATTGGTGCGATATGCACGTTTTTCAATCCAAAGGTTACTTTATTTTCTGTTTTTGTCATCTTCTTCTCCTTTAGTACAAATAAACAGTATAAGGCTTGACAGATAGCCTTTCTGTCGGGATATAGCTTTCTTCTGACACCTCAAAAACAAGTTGATGTTTAGACAACAACTCTTCCAAGGTCTCTTCCAAATCTTCGTCTTTACGTTGAAAGATAAGCTCTACAGTCACAGATTTAATCTGGTGTTTCTGTTCGTCGTCTGCTCTCTTGATATCTGGATGTGATTCAAAGTAGATAAGGTAAGGTGTTTGAGGAACGTGTCCAGTTTCAAACGCACGATAGGCTATAGGTAGATTCGCTTGACTTAGAATATCGACAAGGTCAGATAATTTCATTTTTGGATAGCCTCCTTTACTTTCCGTTCAAAGGAATTGATTAGCTTTTCTTCTACAGGTTTGATGTGAGGGATAGCACGACTGCGACCTCCATTCCTTAAGACATGGTCATTTTCAAGTAGGTGAGTCAATTGAGGTCTTGTAGTATTATGGATTGCGTATGAGCCTTTGGCGTTTTTCTTGAGGCGCCATCCTCTCCCATACTTCCCTTTATTCTTTGGGCTTGTCGCTTTCAAAGTCGCAACGGCTTCATCACCTAACTCTTGTGCAATAGCGTCAATCTCATTTTCTAACTCACTAGAATACTCACTCAGTGCTTTAGCAATTTCTGCTGAAAGGTCACCTGTTACACTCATGGCAATTCCTCCATCAAGGTCAGCTCCAGAATTTCTAAACCAATCGGAAATGTCTTAAGAATACGATACCGTTTCCCATTAAATTCCGCTTCTTCCTCGTTGTTATACTCAAAACTATGAATATCGAGGATAAGGCTTGGTCTAAGTCCGACTTGACTAGCCTGATAAAATTCAGAACGAGTAATGGAACGCTTACGACACAAAATAGTCAACCGCTTTTCCTCAAATAGAGGCTGGTGCAATTTATCTAGTCCTGTTTTAATCCTTGAGATTAATGTAATCTCATTGTTCCATGCCATGACTTACCTCAATTTCAAATTATGCAACCGCCATAAAAGGTGGCGTGGCATATCCACCCCACCCTCATAGCGAAAAGCTGCAAAATCAACTACAAACATTTGGTGTTCAGCGTTTTCTGATTCAAGCAAAACTCCCAAATTATCTTCCAGTTCAGTTATGACAGCTTCGATGATTTTATTCAAAGGCTTATCACGTAGATTGGTTGCTATACCCAATTTTAGTTTTAGTAATTCTAGTAATTGAGCATTGTCCATAACTACTCCTCATCTTCCTCTTCAGATTCTTGAGATTCTGATTCTTGAGATTCTGATTCTTGAGGTTCTGGTTCTGAAATATCGTTATCATCGACTTTAGTTAAGAAAATAGATCCTGCACTATTCGACCCATCTAACAACTCTTGAATGAAGGTCTTGGTGCTCTTATATCCTGTTCGGGGATAAATATCCCCGATTTGATATTCATATTGTTGAGGGTCTCTCAAATCCTTAAAAGGACGGATTACTTGATAAGCCATCAGCTCCCTCCTTACCCTGCAGCGTCAGTGTAAGTCACATAGAACCCTGCTGCTTCATCAACTTTCTTAACATCGAAACGGTTTGCAGTTCCTAGATATTGACCGTAGATTTTATCATCTTGCCATTTGACAGTTGTCTGAGCACGGTCAAAGAGTGTCGCAAATTCTCCGACATCACCGATGAAGGCTTTCATCTCACCTTTGGCATCTCCAATGATATCATCAGGATAAACATCGATTACACGACCAGCGAACTTGTAGCCAGTTGGAGAGGTGATGTCTGTTTGAAGCATGTAGCGACCGTCCTTGTCCTTGATTTTATCAAGAGCAGCGAACATAGATTGGGTACATACAATAGTTGCATCGTAGTACGGTTTCAATTCCACGTTGAGAATATCTTTCAAGCCGTCCAAACCAGCTACACTTTTAGCTGTAGCTGTCTTGAGAACTTTAGCGATCTCTTTATTCTTAGTGATACGTTCTTGGTTCTTAGCTTGTTTAGCAACCAATCCCATGACATCGTAGTCAGCATCATCAATCAATTCTTGAGATACTGGCAAATGACCACGACGTGTCTTGATTTCATAGTTCACCTTTGTGAAAGTTGGTTTAGCCAATTCAGGGTTTTCTTCCAACTCTTCAACAGTGTTCATTGTTTGATCAGTCAATTTTACAACTGCCCATTTACCGCTTGCGTTCTTGACATTAACGATGCTAACCAATGAAGTCAAATCTGTCTTGTCTTGTTTCGCTTCTTTAGGCGTCATCAATTCAACAGGAATAATTGCTTCCCCTTCAGCAGATTTGAGACCATCAGCACGCACTTCTTTTGTTCGAAGGTAATGGTTAAATGCTTCACGTTGTTCCAATGTTTTTCCTCCTCGTTTTTCTGATTTACCTAGAGTTGGTGCTTTACGGTTTTGCTCCTCGATTTGTTTTTCCAACTCGTCAATTTCTTCTTCCAACTGCGCTTTTTCAGCTTCTTTTTCTTCAATTTCCTTTTGAAGATTATCTACAGTCTTTTCAACTGCTGAAACTTCTTCATCGGTTTCAGCACGATCTAACTTCTCTAGTTCAACAACCGAACGTTTGTTTAATTCTTCGATAGTTTCTTCCAACTCAACTACCTTAGTTGCTTTTGCTCGCATACGAGCACCAAAGATTAACGCCTTATTCATAGCTTGAATTTCTCCTTAATTTCTTTCTTGCGCTTGTCTAGCGCTTCACGATTAGCACGACTTTGACTTTCGAAGTCTTTTTGTCGTGCAGCAATTTCCGTTTGTGGATAGGCTGGGAAAGTACATGGACTCACTTCAAAGATTTCTAGTTCTAAGACAGTGTCCAGATACGAACCGTCTTCACGTTCCTCTGTTTCGATTTTTATAGGGATAAAGCCAAAGCTACATCCGATAACATCTCCACGCTTGACACGGGCATAGGCTCCAACTGCTTGAGGATCATCCTTGTTAATGATGATGTCCCCAAAAAGACCAACATCATCAACACCTAGTGTCAGAGTTCCGTTACCTGTTCGACCAAGAACAAGACTATCATCATGGTTAAATAAAGCTCTGATATCAGCGTCTTTGATAGCTTTCTCAACTCCAGCACGCTTGATAACTTCACGGTAGCCTGGCCACAATTCCGTCTCCTCGTCAAACTTGATAAAGTAGCCACTCAAAATCAAATCACCAGATTCTTCTTCTCTCGTTTGAAATTGAGTGGCACGATAACTATTCCGTTTCTGCATTCTCTTCCTCACCTCCTTTCAATTTATTTTGGTCTCCTATCTTCTCTTGAGGGATATAGTTCTCAAGGACAATCAACTCTTCCATCTCGGAATCAGGAGCCATACCAAGCCAATCTCTCCACTCATTACGACGCATCGCAGTACTGTTTGTCATTTGTTGAGCAACAGCAGACAACTCTGTAATGTTGTAAGAGAAGAGTGAGCGAGGATTTAGCTTGAAGTAACGATTGCTAGACAAAAGTAAGTCTCTTGTTAGTGTTTGAGTAATAGTGGTAGCAATACTCATGACAGTCGTATTTACAAAATTGTTATACTCTATCTTATTGAACTCTCCCACTCCCAAAATAAAAGCAGGTACTCCTAATAGCCCTGCAACTGTTCTTTTATCTAATTCGACAGACTCATTTAAAGCGATATCCGTTAGACTAAGCGGTTTTACCTGTTGCACATCCAGCAATTCTTCTGGAATAAACCAAGGGGCGCCAATCTTGCTAGTTTTTAAATATTTTTCAGCAATTCTGTCTCGACCCTCTTCTGATTCTAACTCCGCACTTGAAGAATCAACTTTAACTATCAAGCTAGGTATGTTCCTACCGTTCATAAAGCTTTTTTTAGTCTTGGTAGCCATGTTTAAACTTTGAACCACATCTGTCAACGTCACCCTAAAACCAGTTCCAATGTATGGAATATCTGGATCAGGATTGATGACGAAGTGGACTACTTCATCAGGGGAATACTCTTCACCCCTAAATGAGATTACATAGGAATCCTTATCTGTTTTGAATGAAACCTCTCTCATCGGAAATGGTCTTAGATTGGAAATATAATCCGTAACAGGATCATATTCCACATGTAGAACAGAATTTCCATCGCCATACAAAAGTAAATCGCGCACAATCTTGAAAATCCATGACTTCCTTGTCATGTGTTCACACGGATTGATGTCAATCTTTCTAGCAAGCCCATCACGGATTCTGATATCACCTTTATCTGTATTCTCCATCAGGTGGATGGTCATATTAGAGACCAAATCAGCAATCTTATTAACCGCTGTCACCACATCTGGATTTCTGGCCAAAGGTACATACGAATCCATCAGGTTTGACAACCCTAAATCTGAATGACTCAGCATGTTGATTGGCTTACTTGGCTTGTTTCGTTTCCAAAACTTTTCAAAAATACCCATGTTTCCTCACCTCCTTTCTCTCTAATCAAAGAATCTCATCACATCGCCACCCTTGCCAAGATTAGCAAGAGCCTGTATACAAGCAAAGACGCTGGCATCAAACAAGTCAATCCTTGCAGTACCACCGTCTCCGTCTAATTTTTCATATTGCACAGAGTCATCCACCTTTTCAATCGCTCTAACATTGCTCACACAGTATTCATAAGCGTCAGAATGAAGATAGTAAAATTCTTTGTTCTTGACTTTGAACTCAATCCGTCTGAACCCCTCAGATTTCAGATAGAATAACTGAGGCTGGTCAATCATCTTGAACTTAGCCTTTTTCATCTTAGCCAAAAACTCGCGACCAAACTTCCTATCCATTCCCACAGCTTGGATTTTAAATCCACGCTCACGCATACTGATGAACCATTTGACGATATCGTCATAAAGTACTGTTGGAGTGTTACTCATCGTCAACCAACCATCGGATTGCCACCCAAAAAGTGGAATTCCATCATCGTTAGCCTTCTTTTGAGCATTAATCCGAGGAAAGAAAGCATGTGTGATACAGATATCAACATCTTTCTCACCATCATGATAGACACCATAGAGAGCAGCAGCTGTTAAGTCGTGCAATCGTGACAAGTCCGCACCACCATACCAACGAATCGGCAAACGTGCCAGCTCTTCTAAACTCCAATCGTAGCAACTATCCGACGCAATAAACTCATCAGGATTGAAATAAGCGTTCATAGAGTTAGTGAAGATATTTAACGTCTTATTGAAAAACTCATTTCTTGTCTGAGGATCATTCATAGCCTGCTCTGCTTCTTCCTTGAGAGCCTTGAGCGAAACCGTGACACCCCATGACGGATTAGCCATCTTGAGGATGTTCTCGTCCAGATAATCCACTACATCACCATCAGCAGATTGATTAGCCTTGCAGATGAAGATGAAAAATGAATCATCAGTGACCAATTGCTTGAGCACCTTTTGACAGTATTTCAGACGATTGGCAAGGAAACCAGTAGGAATATCCCCAGCAGTAGAGATAACAAAAAGCATACTGTTACGGTATGCTGACATTGTTTTTTTCATAAGACCATGCTTCTTACTGTTTCGCATAGTATGAGCTTCGTCCAAGATGATAACATTCCCATTCAGAGAGTCCAGACGGCTCTCATCATTCGCTAGAGCTTGGATAAAGAAAGAACCCTCATCACCAAAGTTAGCAGTAATAGAGTGTTCCTGGTTATTGTCCTTGATACGAATGTTCTTATCGTTCCAGCGTTCAACATTGAATCTTAAAAAACCAAAAGCTTCCATCGCTTGCTTGACTGAGTTAGCAACGATATAGCATTTTGAACCGCTATCCGTGTCTAATACCTGATAAGCAAGTGCGATTGCAGCAGTAAACGACGTTTTCCCATTCTTACGAGCCAGCATGATAAGCGCTTCTTTGAACCTGCGCTCATTCGTCCCCTTATAGTAAAACCCAAACAGGTTCACAACTACAAAGTGTTGCCAGGGTTGCAAGAGCAATGGCTTATTACGGATAGACACCGCAAACATATCATCACCCTGCTGATGGACTACTACATTCTCGATAAAGTGGATAACAAAATCCACCATATCCTCATCCATCTCAAAGGTTGGATTTTCTAAATCACGGAAAAAACGTTCAGCAGCAAGAATGTTCTCCTCGCAATGTTCCTCTTGGTGAGTTAAGACGTGTTGAGCGTATTCTTTTGCTTTATCAAGATTACCCATTTCCAGTCACTCGCTTCTTCTTGATTTCATTCTTGAACTTCAGGACCTCAGTAAGAACTGACTCACCCTCTTGTTCTACTACCTCACCAAGAGACTTCGGATTCATCATCAGCTGATTAGAGTAGCTGAGGATGTCTTTCCTCAAAATTTCCATCGCTGTCAAGATTGGAACTTTACGCTCATTTTCAGCACCAGCCTTATTGACGTAGGTGTCTGTTACTGGATAACCCATGTCAGCATAATCTTGAGCAAGTTTCTGATACTGGTATAACATACCTGCAAAAATGTCAATGATCATTTCGAACTCTTTACGATAAGTGCCCAAGTCTTTCATCTGCTTGACCACTTTTGACTTAATCGACTTCGCTGTAATTGGTTTATTCAAAAACTACCTCCTCTCGTCAAAAATGCTTAGTTTTTATCCCCTTTTTGTTTGAAGTCTCCCGACTTGGAAAAAGTTCCCTTCACCGGTTCCCAGAGGCTTCGAAAAAATTTTTTTGAAGTGGGGGGTAAAAAAATTTTTTTCATTTTTCATTTTTGTTTTTGAAAAAATTTAAAAATTCTTTTTTTCTTTTCTTCTGCCAATAAATACCATTTCCGATTATCTTGTCGTTGTTGCGGTCATGAAACGTATTGTGTTTACGGTTAGTCAGTGGCAAACAATTCCAAGATACATACTCCAGCTCTGGATACTCAGATACTGGGTAAATATGATGAACCATTTCAGCTGGAACTGACTGACCATATCTCAGACTTTCTTGGCAAAGGTAATCGTGTTGTCTCATGATCTTATCACGGAACTTGTACCACTTCCTTGTCTTCAAGCTTTGTCTGACTGGTTTGTTGTACATGATATATACTCCTTTGCAAAACAAAAGGACAGGCTTTTGACCTATCCCATCTCATACAAGAAATCTATGCTACCATAATAAACCTTTTTTTATGAGACTTCAAGATGTCTTTTGTCTCATTTTATTTTTCTTGATTTTCTTTTTGAGTAACTAAAGATTGGATTCCTTAATTCTAATTCTTTCTGTTTGTGGTAATCTTGATGTTTCCACATGACTCCTTCATGGTCATCAACCTTTCTGTATAAATTATATTGATTATCCATTTTTGACCTCGCTTGACTATACCAATTTTATCCCTCACTTTCACATATCTTATATTTTGTTAAACTCACTCTAAATCTCAAACCCTTACTAATCATAGGTTTTAAAGAGTTTCATTTTTTCACTTTATGCTTAACTCATTATGTGAAAGTAATATCTAAAAAAATTAAATGACAAAGTTCCGTAAAGCATCATCAAGCTCTGCTTGTTCTATCCCTATGTATCTCAAGGTTATTGCAGGTGATGAGTGATTGAACATTTTCTGTAATGTCCCTACGTCCTTTGTCTTGTTGTAATATTTATAGCCGAATGTCTTGCGCATTGTATGTGTGCCAACGTTATCAATGCCAAGTTCTTCAGCTGCTTCATGTATGATTTGATAGGCTCGCTCACGAGTGATTGCTTTATTTTTCCCTTGCCTACTCTTGAATAGAAAATGATGGAATGGTTTATCTTCGACATATCTTCTCATTTCTTTCTTGAGTTCTTTTGTCATCCGTCTTGTTATCTGCTTGCCAGTCTTCCGTTCTCTCAGTTTGATGTGCCAGCCTTGAACATCTTTAACTTTCAAGGTAAGTATATCTCCAACTCGCAAACCAGTATTCAGGCCTGTAATGAATAACATATAATACATCTCATTCCATTCTCTGAGATAATCTTTCATGGCTTGAATATCATCATTATCTTTTATCGGTGATACAAATTCCATGTTCTACCTCCTTTCTGCAAAACAAAAAGCCAGCTGATTGCTGACTCTTGACGATACTTCTGTTGGACAACTTTTCTGACTAGAATTAAGGATGACTCCTAAAGTGTGATGTGTGTTTTTGTTTCAGAAGTTCATGCTATCATAATAAACCTTTTTTTGTGAGACTTCAAGATGTCTTTTGTCTCAGTCTTATTTACAACTCACCTTTCAGTATAGCGTACTGTTCTAAGATAATCCTTCTACGTCGATAGATTGTAGCTTTGCTCATGAATTTCTGTTCTGCTATTTCTTCCCATCTCAGTTGAGGATATCTCCAGCGCAGATTAAAGATTTCCTTATCTTCATCAACTAGATTGATCAAGAGTTTGTTAATAATAGCTTTGAACCCTTCGAGAAATTTTAAAGTTGGATCATCTGCGATTCTGATTGCGATAGTTTCGGTAGGTTTGCTTATTCCTACGCTGGGACCACTCTGAGCATCTGGATTTCGAGTTTCTAGTTCTAGCCTCCTCAAATCTATTGTCCGTTGAATGTTTTGAAATTTGAAAAGTTCTCTGTCTAACGTTTTGAGTTCTTCGTCGCTCAATTTTTTCAATTTCCACCTCCAAGTTTTTAAAAAATGTAAACAAGTTATCAAATATCTGAGATAAAGCCTTGCGAATATTGGAAACTGCCTGGTTAATCATTACACTAATAGCTTGAATTTCTTCGGGACTTAATTTCCGTAGCTGTTTGTCTAATTCTGCTTGCTTTTCCTGTAGTAGCCGTTTAGCTATCTTCTTCTTAATTCTTTTGTTCATTGACTTTTATTTCCTTTCTTGGATCTCAATCCCAAAGAAAGTACAGATATCTTCCACTTCATATTCAGAAATTTCCAAACCTCTCTCCCAGTTTCTTATAGTTGTTTCATAATACCCCAAATGCTTTGCTAATTCTGTACGAGTAAGTCCTTGTTCCAAACGTTTTTCTTTCAAGAGCGCATTAATATTCCCTACCTCACACTTCTTGAATAAGACATCTTTATCTAATCCTAACTCTTTTGACAGACGTTCTTTCTGACGATCACTTGGTATCATACCTCGTTCCCAATTTGAAAATGTCCTTGGACTAATACCAAATCTCTTTGAAGCTTTTGTTAAAGATAGACCTTTACCAATTCTCCACAATCTGATCTGTTCCGAAAAATGTTTCCTATCCCTCATGTTCCATCTCCTCAATAAGTATGTTGTCAATTATTTCTGGGTTCATTCCTCATCCTCCAAAAGTTCAGGGTGTTCGTAGATGTTTCCTTGAAGGAATACATTACAGTTTTCAATACAGTCGAATAGATTATCCCAGACGCTTTTCTCTGTGCGTACATCTAACAACTTAAACATACCTTTATCAAAGACAATCTTTGCGCTACCACTATCTTCAAATTCGTCCCAATAAGTCCAGAGGATAATATCTCCTTCAAAAAGTTCTTTGCCAAGCTCATCTCTAAGTCCTGTCGATTGCATTAAAATAACTTTATCACTTGTTTCCCTTGATATAGCAATCCCATAGCCTGTATCTGTTGATTTTTTGTAGATTTTGCCATCTTCACTTACGAAAAAATCCTCCACAAACTCCGAAAAACGTTTATCCCACGCTCTAAATTTTGGTATCATCCTAAATCCTCCTCTTTGGCAAACGTACCATCAATCCATTTGTCGTCAACTACCATTCAATTCCCCTTTCTACTCTTTTGACCAAACATTCACTACAAATACCATTTTGAAATACACAATCATAATCTAACTTGTCTTTCGAAAAGAAAAACTTTCTACAATCTTCACAATCTAACTTATTGCTCATTTTTTTCTCTTTCTAAAGCCGTTCCGTTTTTTTTATTGTAGTAACTCAAAATCTTGCTTTGATTCATCTTTGTTTGTGTAATATTGTCTATAAAAAATTCCAAATCTGCACTCATTTCATCCAACAACCTAACAACTTTCAACTGATATTCCATATCAGGGACGTCAATCGTTATTTTTGACAATCTAGCTAGTGATAAGCCTGGTTGATTATCTCCGTCTGCGCATCGCTCTATTTCTTCACGCTTCATCAACAACCAGTGAAATAAATATCGCTTATCTATCATTTCTTTTGGCTCAACTTTAAAGCCACCTTCATCTATCCAAAATGGATCTCGATGGAAATAAACTGCGCCAACTGTACCCTTACGAGTCAAGCGAATTGTGTCGCTCTCACAATTGAATTTATCTGTCGTACCTTTTGATTTCATGCCAGCTCCATATATAAAATAAGGGCCATCTGTTGTTTTTGTTCTAGTACCTGAAATAAGCTCGCAAACCTCTAGTAGTCCGTACTTCGCTATCTTATCTGGTTTCATTCTAATCCTACTGCAAAATTATAAGCCAATAAATAATCATCTAAAACCTTATGACATTTTGTGATGAAAGCTTTTAAATCAATATCTGCGTTGAAAAACTGAATCAATATCAATTGACTAGCTAAATGTTTTTCAAGGTGGTCAATCGCCATTTGGTCTAATTCAGCATTTACTTGGTCAATGTCTATTTCTTCTTTCTCTGCTGGTTTTTTAGGTATTACCCAGTTGAAATCTGAATTTAATGTATCAGATTCTTGATATTCAATTTTTTGAGTTTTACAATCATAAATCTCTTTCGAAATTTCAGAATCATTTTTCTCTTTGTCAATGACCAAGAAAATCACGTTGATAGATGTGTCTTCAAATCCATTTTGAATCTCATTCAGTTCAACAAGGTTATTCCCTACCAGCTCTCTCATTTTCTTCTCAGACTGACGGTAAGCAATACCAGGAAACATGATATAGAATCCGTATCGTTTCGTGTAAGTCATCGATTTCAACAGAAAAATATCATCAACAACACCTGATTTTTTCCAAGGACATAACTCTTTAATAGCCTCTTGGTCTTCTACTGGTAAATCTTTCAATTTCAGAGAATAAGGCGGATTCATTACAATTGCATCAACTTGCACATCTGATTGATAAGTGAAAAAACTCTGATTATGTACGATTGCATGAGGGAAATTTGTCTTCAATGCTTCACAACTTTCCTGCTGAATTTCTACCGCATGAAAATCAGTCATACTAATAAACTGCTCCAACTGCCCAGAACCTGCTGCACCATCAAATACAGATATATTTTCACCGCAATACTGCTTCACTTTTTTAGCTAAATATTCACGCAACGGCTTACCTGTCACATACTCAGCAAATTTATTGGCTTTCTCGCGGTTATTGTGTTCTACGAACGTCATAACATCACCTCATCCCCAACCTTCACTTTATCATACACATCCTTAGTAACCACGAACACACCGTAATCACGTATCGTTAGCGTATATAGCTTGCCATGTCGTCCTTTCTCGACGACTTTACCGAATATCTCAGCGCCTGCGTTATCTGCCTTATAGATAACCATCGGGCGCTTTTCTTCTAGTTTTTTAATATGGACACTCTGCCAGATGTTTAATCCGGCAGACAATAATATCCAGATAGCTATGAATCGTTTCAATCTGTGACCTCCTTATAAAGTAAAGTCATATCAAAACCACTCTCGATAAATCTGTATGTGAGTTCTTTGTTAATTCTATTTCCTAAGCAATTATAAACCACATCTACATTAATATTTGAATCTAAATATTTTTCTAAACGTGTGCGATTGTCTACATAAAAGTCGATATTTCGCTTTTGTTGTTGATAAGGTCTAGCTTTGGATATATCCCCAGTACACCACATTAGTACCTTTGAAATGACATCATTCTTTGTCAAACAATCTCTTAAAGAAAAGTATGTGTTTGTTTTTGGGATGAGAATAAGTTCTAATTGTCTGTTTATAAATGAGTCGGGAAAATAACTCATAAGCTTTTTCAATTCTTCAAAGACTTCATTATTCATCACTCTACCTCCTTACTTTTTTGAATTCTTTCGTTTAAAGACCGGATTATGTCTTTCTTTTTCCTTCTGTTTGTGGTAATTATTGTCTTTATCAAAAACAGAGTTTTCATCTCTCATAATTTTTTTCACAACATATGGATTCATTACCTCTTTTTCCTCTTTCTTTGGTTTTACATTTATTTCTAGAAAGAAAGATTGATTTGGAATTTCAAGCGCGAAAGTTGTTGTATTGTTATCAGGAGAGTTTAAAAGATTACCAATTTCAAGAATAAGCTCAGTAATACTACTTCCAAGTGTTAATGCCATCACTCCACCTCCTCAATCTCAATCCCTGGGCAATCAAACACCCAGCCAAAGCCAGCTTTTTCTAGTTCTTTGCGGGTATGAAAATGGATAACATTGTATAAACTAGAACTTTTTGTAAAGAAATACCTTTCCACAAATTCTCCATATACCAACATATTTTCTTTAATATTCCCTTTTGCCTTCACCAAGTACCGTTTCTCTTTCTCAACCTCGTAGCCGAATTGGTGCATGTTGACGAGGATTTGAATAGGATTTTCTCTGCTGTCATTAATCCAACTATTAAACTCTCTGTTTTCTAATTTTTTAGCCTCATCCCTGAAAGCAATCCAATCCCAAACATTAAATTCAAAAGAATCCTTATTCTCTTCATACCAATCCGCCACAAACTGCGGAACTTTGACTTTTTCACGTTCAACCAAGCCTTCAAGTTTTCCTTGCTCGTAACCCTCACGCCATTTTGCATGACTAAAATCCTGTTTAAATTCACTCATGATAACTTTCAACCAAACCTCTCTGTTATGCAATGGCAATTCTCGCAATCGTGCTAGTACATTCTTGAGGTAGCGTGGAGCTTCGTCTGCATAACCTGATTCTGGTTCGTCTAGTTGTTTGATTAATTTAATTGCAGTTTCGGTCGGAATGCCTTTGACTGCAGTTCCAAACATATTCAAACCATGAATCCCGATTTCTTCAAATTCTTTAATCAATTCCTGTTTATTCATCTTAGTTTCCTCCATAAATCAAATAAACTGCAATAACTACCTGAGCCATGCTTGGCGAATAGCCAATCCAATCATCAAACTCCTTAGATTTTGGCAACCAATCCTTAGTAGCTCCCAAATCATAGTCGGTAGGCTTTTCATCAGCGAATATGCATTCCATCGCTCCCATAAACGTCATACCATCTTCTGTCATTTCCCAAAAATAGTCCGCCCGATCTTTCACCGCTTGTGGTAAATCTTGCTTGGGAGGTTTAGGCTTCCCGTCTTCTACCGTCCAGTTGTATACTGCATTAACTTTTTGCTTTAAATATTCCATCATCTTCCAACTCCTCCACTTTCCGTCTTAATTCTTTATTCTTTTTCTTCAACAAATCGCGCTCCAGCGCTCTAATGCGTCTCTTGCGTGCATCGCACGGCTTCGAATACTCTGCTATCTTCTCTTCGTTTTGCTCAATTGTCCGTTTCAGTCCGTCAATGACTGACTGTTTGCTGTATTCCATGTTTTATCCTGTTTATAAAAATCCAGCTCTTGCCCCTCATGGCTCAAAGACACAAGAGCTAGCAAATTCTTTATACGTCATTCGTCCAAGTCTGACGCATATTCTAGCTCGCTTTTAACGTGGTTCGCGGCACGTTGATTTTGTTGCTAAGTAATAGCAATCTACAGCACCATAATCAAAACGTACATCGTCTTTTCCGATATATTTTTTGAATTTTGGTCTGGTAATACCTGAGAAAGCCCATTGATGGTCTTTCATCTGCTCAATGAGATCATCGACATTGTCAAACCTCCCAAGGAAAAACTTGCAGTGCCCGTTGTAGACGAAGTAAAGTTCTAACATCACTCCACCTCAACAGGGTAAAAGTTCCCAAAGGAACTCCTCAAAGCCTTGCCAACCTGTACGGCTGCCCCACGAGAAACAAACCTCATGGCTTTCTTCTCCTCAGAACATGAAATGTCCAAGCCAGTCACTCCAATAACTGCGGACATCAGAAACGGCTTATCCTCTCTTGTCCCATGTCTTAAAATAAACATCAGCTACCTCCATTCTAAAAATATTGCTTCCTCTTGTTTGTCAAGTCGTTGAAAACCATCAAATGGTCTTTATCTACACCCTTCATTAGTCTAGACATGAAAGGTCTGCCATATCTTTTCTGAATATCAGCAGAAATCAAATTCGTTGTAATGATTGTATTTGAACGCTTGTTCAGGATATTGTAGAGAATAGTAAACGACCATTCGCTATCCTTTTCCATGCCCAAATCATCCAAAACCAAGAACTTAGCACTAGCAATTTTATTGACCAGAAACTCTTCCTGACTAAAATCAGCTTTAATCTTCATCAACAAGTCTGTCACGTTGATGAAAATAGCAATCTCTTTCGTGTACTCAGATAAAGCTTTAACTATAGCAAAGGCCAAATGGCTCTTGCCTGTCCCAGGTTCTCCTTGTAGCACGATGTTGTTCCTAGCACCCTCAGACCACTCACGACAAATCCGCCTTGCAAAAGCTAGCTTTTCCGCTTCTTTTTCAGTGGGTGTCTCAAAATTGTCCAAAGTAGCATTTTTCAGAACCTCATCATAAAGAGAAAACTTCTCAAGATAGTATTTCCTCTCTCGCTCATTCTCAGCGTCGGCCAGTTCATTCACTCTTGCTTGATTCTCCTCATGAATCCGCTCAGATTCACACATGCGACATACAACACTCTCGGTCCTCAATATCTTTATCAAAGGTATGTTGTGCTTATCGCAAAGCTCTTGCTGTTGTTCTGTATTCCTGTGATAAGATAAGGCAATCTCCTCAAATACATTGTCTACCATACTAGCTGACCTCCGCATTCATGCCAGCTAGCCATTTCAGACAAGCAGGCAACCACTTGATGAATTGGCTGGTTTGCTAAAAGAGTTTTCTTCTCGTAGCTTAACGGATAATAGTCAATCTCGAATTGTTCAATTAGTTCTAGTACCCCCATTCGTCCTTGGCCTCCTGTTCTGATATTTCATCATTTTGTTGTCTTGACTGATTAAAGTTCTTGCCCTCTTTATATTTACGGTCGTCCTCATCTACCTGTTCAATCGTTGTGAAACCTTTCTTTTTCCAACTTTCAAGAATGGCAATTAGATAATTGAAACTTGGTTTGTGTGTTCCTGAAGTTTTCTCAATTGCACGGTTCAACATATCAAAGCTCATTCCATCAAGTCCTACATAATCAAGTAACTGTTGATGTGACTTATCAGTTAGATGGATTCCGCTATGTTTCAAATTTTCAGAGAGGCTGGAACTAATCATCACCTTATTATTATTTATCTCTATATCTTTATCTAATTCTTTATCTTTATCTAGTGCGTTACCATGCGTTACTGTAACGTTATCCATAACGTTACTAATAACGTTACTTTCATTGTTCTGTGCAAGTAATTTTTGTTTTTGTCGGTGACGTGCGGCTCTATTTCGATTTTGCTCTTTTATTTTTTCCATGCCGTCAATGTTCTGATGTTTCTCCCAATTGGGTAACACTATTACTCCATCGATTTTTTCCACCATTCCAAACTTTTCAAAAACCTCAAGAGCCATACGAACTGTATTCAACGGACGATGGAACGTTTGTGCAAGCGTTTCATCGGTGTATATAATGTTTTTAGAAATGGCTAGTACGCCTTTTCTATTCAATTTTCCTGCTAGTGTTATAAGTTTGATCCAGATTACAATAATTGCGTCACGATCAGGTAAGGCATCAATTAGACACATCTTTTCATCGTCAAAAATATCGGTTGTGATTTTAATCCACTTGATTTCAGACATACCGAGCACCCCACTTCCTACGGTTCGCACGGTACTTCATCCGCATATCCTCATAGATGTACCTACCCTCTAGCGCCATCTTCTCGACCTTCAACAGCTTATTTTCAGAGACTACATCACGATAGTCCTTGGCTAGTTTTTCATAGTCCGTTAGGTATTCTTTGATGAGTGATATTTTTCTATTCTCGTCCTCTAAATATATTTCAAAGTCAGACTTTTCTTCATCAGACGATAACATTTCTTTATTCACTCGCTCATGCCACAATAGCCATTCAATCAATTCTTCCATTTCCTAACCTCCTCATTTCAAAAATCTGATTGCAGACTGTTTAGGTTCTGGCAAAGCTAACGGCTCTGGACGCAAGCCTACAGGCGGTTCGTTGTCATAGGTGAAACCAGGAAATGGACGACGGATATTCTTGCGAATCTCTTGCCATTTGTCCTCTCTACCACGTTCGTATGCATGGTTATATCCTTGAATAATCATAGAAGCAAATTCTTGCTCTTCTCGTCTTTCTTCTTCCTTGCGTTTTTCCTGCAATTTGATATGACGATATGCTCCTGCAAATCCAATCAGCAAGGCTCCAACCCCCATCAGCTGGTCTAAAATCGGTGGTTCAAACATTTTTATCTCCTTATGCTCTTAATTTTCGTACTTCTTTTTCTAATTCCAAAATCTCATAAACATCATTGACATCATACATAATATCTTTCCCTTGCTTACGAAATTTCAATCCTTTACGTTCTAACTTCTTAATATAGGCATGAGTGAAGCCAAACTTCTTCATCAAAGCCTGTTGATTGATTGGCATGCGATCATTCTCTAACTGCTCCTTGACCTGCTTTTCAGCAAAGGCCAGTAATTGATTAGTGAACAATTCAGCACTTTCGCCGTCCAATCGTAATTGTAACGTGATACCTTCCATTTTCTACATCCTCTCAACTATGCGGGCAAGCATTTTTGTGATATAATGGTTTTAATAATTTAAGTGTGCGCCTGATTTCCGTCAGGCTTTTTTTTGCGTTGTTGTCAAACTGTTTTACTTTCCATCGCCCTGAGTTCTATCTCATGGCTGACTTGTTTCAATAGCTTCTCACACGCTATTTTAGCTTCTCTGTACGTTGTAGATTCGCTGATGAAGTAATCAGCAAGTTCGATGATTTTGTCTTCCATTCAACCTCCTATATCAGTCTCAAGACTGATGTAATATCCTCCTAAATTGCTATAATAATCTTGACTAGGACCTCTCACCGTTTTAGTCAAAATTCAAATAGAAAGGAGGAAGTTTTATATGGCAAAACTTACTAAAGAAGATGTTTTACAAGTTTCTCAAGAAATTATCAACGACGCTATTCCGGTTATCAAAGATATGTTGGATGAAGTATTCCAAGAATATCCTATCGATATAGAAGTTAGAAAAGCCATTCTTAATAGCACTCTTGCTGTTTATAAACTCAGCACAGAAACCACGGTTTCGTTGCTAACAGAACTTGTAAACGCTCAAGAAAACTAGTATTTCTTAATAATCTTTGCACCAACTCAGGGTCTGCCTTTACAAAGGTGGACTCTTTTTTCCCACTATACGGATATCGTCTTGGTCTCATTTTTCTTCCTCCCTACGCTTGACTAAAAGCGTTCAGTTCCATAATCTTCATCTTAGTATTGGTGCTTGGCTCCCACGTCATCCAGTAAGCAAGAGCAGCTTCCGCATGCTTCTTGGGTAGCAAGTCATAGCGACTGATATTAAAATGATCCTTGAAATCAATCTCAGCTTGTCTAAAAACTGACTGAGCAAAAATCTTATCAGCATAAGCTGGACTATCAATACCGCCAAGGCAAGCCACGACCCTAGCCTTGCGCTTCTTCAATAGCGACTGAGCATAGCTTGGATGAATCGGTTGCTCACTCTTGAGGTAGTCGATATCTTCCAGCATGGTCGCCTGTTGCTCACGCAATTTCTTTTGCCCAGTAAACAGAGCGATAAAGGCATCCTCGTCCAAGTCCTCGCGAATGAAACCGCCCTGCTTGCGAATAGCTGGCAAGACCTCCGATGTCACCCAGCGCTTGAACTCTTTGGCTTGAGGTAATTTGCTGGATAAGATAAGAGAGTAGAGACCAGATTCGTTGATGATCAACATATCCTGTGTTCCGCCACTAGTAGGGATGCCCTGTTTTAGGGCGTCCTCCTCATCAACGTGAAGAGCAATCGCATTTCTAGCCTTGCTATATCCTAGGATGTCTGTAACATCTTTCCCAACGAACCAAGGCTCGTCATCAATTGTCAAAGTACGGACTTCCTGCCCGTGAAAATTAAAAATTTCGTTCATAAAGTTCCTTTCTAAATTTGGTATAATGAAATAAAAACGATTGGAGAAATCTTATGGAAGTATCTACTGTTGATTTTTATTTCAGTGCGATCTCAAAAACTTTAACGATTCAAATTCCTCAATCTTGTCCTTTGTGTGGAATCGGAAATAATCCAACCACCAACGAAGTAGGAAGATTAGAAATCCAAGAAGGTTACGTTTTTACTCTGCACCATCGTTGTCCAGCTTGTAAGAAATACCATATGACGAATCAAGAGTATTTAAACCAAGATGACAAAACAACTATGATCCTTGTTTATCCCAATAAAGTTGTTATCGATATAGACGATCTTTTCATTGAACATGCTCCTAGATTTGTAGAGTTTTACAGTGAAGCGGTTGAGGCCGAAAAGATGGGATTGGAAAACATTGCAGGAACAGGATATCGCTCTGCTATCGAATGCTTAATTAAAGATTACGCCTTGGCTTTTGAATTAGACGATAAAGAATATTTATCTGATCCAAAATTAACTTTTAACAATGCCATTGATAGGTATGTAAAAAATGATGACCTCTTAAAAGGTGCTCTTCATTTTATCCGAACAGTCGGTAATGGCTATACCCATTGGAATAAGAGTACCAGTATTTCATTACCTCAACTTAAAAACTATGTAGATATTATCATCCAGATTTTCAAATCTAAATTTATGCTGAAGTTTCTTCCAAATGTTTAATTCCTAAACGCATTTCAATTTCTGAGATGCGTTTTTCTTGTTCTGCAACTTTTTTATATAATTCTTCAACAGAGTAAGCTATAATTTTTTCCATCTTCCCCTCCTACTCCAACACCTTACTGCCAACTACCAATCGTTTAACGACAACGTCCATCTCCTTAAATTCGGCATTCTCTGCACAGTAGCGGACGCTCTCGCTGATGATGTGACAAATAGATACGCCGTACTCGTTCGCCAGCTCCGTAGCAATCTCCCAGGCATCTTTGTCAATCCGTGTTACTTTTTGCGCTGCGTTGTTCATGTTCTACTCTCCTAACTCAACCCAAGTTTCATCAATTCTTAAAACGTCACAAACTCGGTTTTTTAATTTATCGCTGCCTTTACCATATTTCAATAAATCTGAAATAGTAGGTTTCTTCACCCCACATGCTCGTGCGAGATGTGTTTGTGTTATTCCTTCTGTATTCAATTTATCTTTAACAAGTTGAATCCATCTTTGATGTTGTTGGTTCATTTCCGACCTCCTTTTTAAAAAATTATCTAAAAAATTAGCGAACTTCTTGACAACTCTAGTCAAATGTTTTAAAATAAAAACATAGAGAAAAGACCTACTAAAAGTAAGTTTTACCTATAGAAAACGGACGCCAATCAGTTTTGTAAGGCTTTATTTTTTAGTTGTCTAGTTCGCTAACTCTTTAGCTTACGAATATTATTTTAAAACATTTGACTAAATAAGTCAACTATTTTCTACAAATATTTTAAAATTGTTTTTCGTTTGCTTAGAAAGGTTGAAAAATTAATGTTTGTAGCATTCGATAAAATAAAAGAATTAGCTGATAAACAGGGGATTTCTATAAATATTTTAGAAGAAAAACTTGGTTATGGAACTAATACTTTATATCGATTAAAAAGAAGTAATCCTAGTTCAAAAGTTTTAAAAGAAATAGCTGATTATTTTAATGTAAGTGCTGACTACCTACTCGGACGGACAGATAATCCTGCTATCGCTGGTGATTCAAAAGAGTATATCTGGCAAGGGAAGACCCTGAACGTTGAAGAAATGGCATCTAATGTCATGATGTTTGGTGGCCGAGAATTAACAGATGAAAAGAAGAAAATCATCCAGTCTATCATTGAAGGTTATCTCAAAGAAGCTGGTGATTAGAGGTACTGCCTAGTGACCGAAAAAGAAATTATAAGTCATTTTCAGGTTCGCATTGTCGATTTTGACGGTGAGCTAATACCTGATGAACTTGGATTTTACGAAAAAGAAACCAATACAGCTTTCTTGTCTAATAAACTCAGCAAAAAAGAGAGGGTTAAGGTCCTACTTCATGAACTAGGACACAAGGACCATACACGCTCAGAGTACCAGAACGCTCGCCTGCGCTGTGAAAACGAAGCTGATAGGAATATGATCCATCATCTCGTAAAAGACGCACTAGAAAGCTTAGACGACCCCACAGAGTTTGATTACCTCAAATTCATGTCTTATTACAATCTAAAAACCATGACAAATGAAATCATGGTCAAGGAAGAATATCTAGCATTGGTTAATTAAATGATATTGTGGGTATTTGGCTAAAGGAGGAAATTGTGCAAAAAACTGTTGAAAAAATACTGTTTAGAGTTGCTGGTGTAACCAAATATAAAAAAGCGGTTAAAGAAGCCTGCAATATGATTGCTGAAGACAATGGGATTCCAGAATATGCAAAGTACTATAGCAATTTATCAACTAAGGAACTCAGAGAAGAACTTGAAGAATATGGTCTAAAAGTTTTCAAATATCAAGATTTAGACTTTTTCAATATTGAGCTCGTTCCAGAAGTAGATAATAAGTATGATCCTAATGCTATAAAAGTTTTGATATTTAATAATCATGTAGGATATGTTCCTGCGACTGTTGCTAAAACAATACGAAAATATTTTGATAACAAAAAATATAACTTTGTAATAGAGGGAGAGATAAAAGGTGGACCATACAAAGAGTGGGATGATTTAAACGATAAGGTTATTACTAATAACGACTTAGATATTGGTTTTGAAATATATCTATCAGTTATTGATTCTACGCTAGAAGAAAGTAATGAAATATCATCGATGACTCCAATCGAAAATTTGGTACATAAAAAGACTGAAAAAGAAAACTCTGAATTGACATTAGATGTTCATGAAATAGATTTGCGAGAAAAAGAAGAGCAAAGAAATGTTGAATCTGTGCTAAGGTCAGATGTTGATTCTATACCACAAGAAAGTAACGAAATCATACCGACTCCAATCGAAAATGTGGTACATGAAAAGACTGAGGAAGAAAGCTCTGAATTGGTATTAGGTGTCCATGAAGTGGATTTACGAGAAAAAGAAAAACAAAAAAATGTTGAGCCTGTGCTAACATCCGATGCATTAGAATTGAAAAAAGAATTAGATTTAGTACAATTATCAAAACCGACTATCCCTATTGAAGAAAACGCATTAAATGTTACTGATTCTACTCAATTTACTACTTCAGTTGAAACAACACTAAAAAAAGAAAGTCCTACAATTAAATCCATTATATTATCTATTGTCGGTCTACTCTTCTTACTTGCTTCCCTATCTCTACTGTTTGAAGGAAAAATTGGGCCATTCTTTATTGGAGTAATAATATCCTATATCTTGATAAGACCAATAATTAAATATCTAAAAAAATAAACGGAGGAAATATTATGGCATTGTTTGGTGGAAAAGATAAAATTTCAAAAAAAGACACTCAAAAACAAAAGTATTATGCGGATGCTATCCCATATTTTGAAGAAAATGACATGATTCATATTCTTGAAAAATATCCTGAGCAAGCTGCATACATAGGAAATATACTAAGTAGCAAAACGATCGCTTTAGCAAATGCAAGCGGTCCTGGTGCGTTTGAAAAAGTTCAAATACAACAAAATCAGATTATCATTCAACAAAATGAAGAGATAATTTCATTGTTAAAAGAACTTAAAAAATAAAAAAATCCCCGCACTCTCCGACGGCAATCTTGAGTGCGAGGTTTCAACCTTCCATCTAGCAAGCAATGGAAAGGATGATAAAAAAATACAACTATAGTTTATCATAAGTTCTACACCTTTTCAACTATGCGGGCAAGCAATCGAAAAGAAAGGACTTTTTATGATAAAAAAATATATTACAAAAAAAGGAGAGACTAGATATCTCTTTCAAACATACCTGGGCATAGACCCTGCTACTGGAAAAGAAAAACGCACAACACGCCGTGGCTTTAAAACCATTAAAGAGGCCAAGGCAGCCGAACGTGATCTTCTCTTAGATGTTGAAGAGAATGGTTTTTCAAACAATGAAGATTTCCAGAACCCTACTTTCGCTGAAGTCGCTGAGTTGTGGCTTGATAGCTATAAAAGCACTGTGAAACCAACAACCTATCAGAATGTTAAGAAAAAACTTGACGTTATGGTTGACTTGTATTTTACAGATATGAAAATCCAGCAGATCAGTGTAGCTTATTGTCAAAAGGTTGCTATCAAGTTAAGTAATCGCTATATCCTCTATGCCAATTACTACTCTGTCATCAGCCGTATTTTCAAGTATGCCACTTCTATTGACATTATTAAGTCAAATCCCTTAGATAAGATTATCAAGCCTAAAAATAGGCCATTAAAGGTCAAAGAGAACCACTATACAAAACAGGAGCTAACGGAATTTCTTAAAGTTTGCAAAGAAGATTGCAAACAAGTAGAGTATACTTTTTATCACTTGCTAGCTTTTACTGGTTTGAGATGTGGTGAGGCGCTTGGACTCATGTGGTCAGATGTTGATTTTGAAAATAAGTTGTTAAGTATTTCTCGTACAGCTGTCGTTGTTAATAAAAAACAAACTGTTCAGGACCCTAAAACCAAAATGAGTAAGAGGGTTATCACTTTAGATGATGAAACTCTAAATGTATTGAAATTCTGGAAGCGTCAGCAGATAAAAGAGTATTTTCGGGCTAGTGTGCCTTACAAACATGATTTAAATTATATCTTTACAAATAGTTTCGGAGGATGGATTTCGCCTTCAGCTGTGAAAGAGAGACTTAGAAGGTTCTTTTGTGAACACAATGACATCAAGAAAATTACTCCTCACGGGTTCAGGCACACACACGCTTCTCTCCTCTTTGAAGCTGGTGTTACAGCTAAAATCATTTCGGACAGATTAGGTCATAACAATGTTCAAACCACCCTTGATATGTACACCCACATAAATGATAATCAACGTGTTGAAGTCGTGGATCAGCTCATGACTTTTATCCGTTCAAGCTAAAAGTAAAGTCGTATTCAATCTCGTATTCACTTTTAGATATACACTATAAAACCAATGATTTCAAGGGCACAGGAAACCGTGAGCAGTTTATACCATAAATCCGCTTTCAACGATAAAGAAAAGGTAAGAAAAATGAAACATTTAGAAATTGAATTGAAAACACTCTTGAAAAAAGATGAATACAATCATCTAAAAGACCAGTTCACAGGTGTCACTCCTGTCCTTCAAAAAAATTACTACATCGAAACGCCTAATTTTGAACTGCGAGAAAAGAAAGTTGCTATGCGCATTCGAACTTTTGAAGACTGGGCAGAATTGACACTCAAAGTCCCACAAAGTATTGGAAACATGGAATACAATCAAAAATTACAACTAAAAGATGCTGAAAACTATCTGGCTAAAGAAGAACTTCCTCAGGGGCTGGTTCTTGATGAATTGGCTAAACATGGTATCCAAACTAGTGAGTGGCAGGTGCTTGGTTGTCTCACAACGCTTCGCTATGAAATGAAGACAGCTATTGGTCTCATGGCGCTAGATGAGAGTCAGTACTTTGATATGACAGATTACGAATTGGAGCTTGAAGTTGAAAATCACAAGCAAGGCAAACAGGATTTCCAACAATTTTTAGAGAAAAATCAGATTTCCTACCAAAAAGCCCCTTCAAAATTGGTTCGATTTATCAAAAGCATGAAAAATAGCTGAAATAATCTCTATTTTTTGGTAAAATAGAAAAGATAAAAATACACAAATCCCAGTTCATATAGGTAAGACATATATAACTAGGATTTATAAAGTTTACAGAGGACGGTCTATAATGTCAGATAGAAAAAATATGAAACTTTTCGCACTCAACTCTAACCAAGAGATTGCGCAAAAAATTGCGGATGCTGTCGGTATTCCACTTGGAAAACTATCATCTCGTCAATTTTCTGATGGAGAGATCCAAGTTAATATCGAAGAGAGTGTCCGTGGTTACGATGTTTACATCATCCAATCTACAAGTTTCCCTGTTAACAATCACCTAATGGAATTGTTAATTATGGTTGATGCTTGTGTGCGTGCAAGTGCCCACAGTATCAACGTTGTACTTCCGTATTTTGGCTATGCACGCCAAGATAGAATTGCATCATCTAGAGAACCACTAACAGCTAAACTAGTTGCTAACATGCTGGTTAAAGCTGGTGTAGATCGTGTCCTTACCCTCGACCTACATGCAGTTCAAGTACAAGGTTTCTTTGATATTCCTGTAGATAATCTTTACACTGTTCCTCTCTTTGCTAAACACTACTGTGATAAAGGATTAAGAGGTTCAGATGTTGTTGTCGTTAGCCCTAAAAATTCAGGGGTAAAACGTGCTCGTAGCCTGGCTGAATATCTTGATGCTCCTATCGCTATTATCGACTATCCTCAAGACGATGCAACTCGCAACGAAGGCTATATCATCGGTGATGTTGAAGGTAAAAAAGCCATCCTGATTGATGACATTTTAAATACAGGACGTACCTTCTCTGAAGCAGCTAAAATCGTTGAACATGAAGGGGCTACAGAAATTTATGCTGTTTCTAGCCACGGTCTCTTCGTTGAAGGTGCTGCTGAACTTCTTGAGAATACTAAGATTAAAGAAATTCTTGTAACTGATTCAGTAGCAACAAAAGAAAAAACTCCTAAAAACGTATGCTACATCACTGCTAGTGAGTTAATTGGTGATGCCATCGTCCGTATCCACGAAAGAAAACCAGTCAGCCCACTCTTTGCTTACAACAAAAAGAAATAAGGTGATT
>CAUOWW010000010.1:0-34807 GCA_963508345.1 uncultured bacterium | reverse complement strand
CTGTTTTCATCAAAAGAGTCAAGACCAAACAAACAAGTAAGAGACAGGCTAAACTAAGTAAGAAAACAGCTTCTTCATTTGTCATCCCCAAGCTCGCTAATTGTTTAAAGACCGTTGCAGAATCTCCCAAGGAAAGATTCGGTACGCTACCCATGATTTTAATATTGATTGAATAAAGCCCTGTCAAGGTCACAATACCTGTCAAGAGAGCTGGAATTTTCATCTTGGTGTGGAGCATTCCTGATACAAGGCCTGCTACCATACCTGCCAGCAAAGCTAGTAAGGTCGCAATCCAAGGATTTGTCCCTGCCTGTATCTGAGATACGACGACAGCCGCCCCTAGAGGAAAGGCTCCCTCAGCAGTCATATCCGCAATATCCAAAATACGGAAAGTCAAGTAGACCCCAATAGCCATAATCGACCATAACAAACCTTCTGATAAACTAGATAATACAAAATTCATCTTAAACCTCCTTATTCCTTGCCTTCTAACTTACTAATATCAATTCCCAATGCATCTGCCATTTCTTGATTTGTATGCAATTCCAGTTTTTCAGGCAACTCAACTGCTATATTTTCTGGCTTTTCACCTTTTAAAACACGAATCAGCATTCTTGCTGTCTGACGTCCCAATTCTTCATAATTGGTTCCGTAGTTATATAAGCCACCCACAGCAATCATTTCTGTTGAACCACCAAATACTGGAACCTTATGTTTAATAGAAACCTGCTTGACTGTTTCCATGGTTGATGAAATGATATTATCCGTTGGGACAAAAACCATATCCACCTCTGCCATCAAGCTTTCTGCTGCCGCCTTAACGTTGTTACTGTCCAAGATTGTTTTTTCAACAACGGTAAAGCCTTTTTCTTCCAGAAGGCGCTTAGCTTCATCCTTTTGGACAACTGAGTTTGGCTCGCTCTGAGTATAGAGAATTCCAATCGTTTTAGCCTTTGGTAGGACTTTCTTTATCAAATTGATTTGGGTTGAAATGGCATCTGACGACTGGTCGCTTGTCCCAGTTACATTGCCCCCAGGATGCTCTCTTGACTCAACCAACTTGGCACTGACTGGGTCTGTTACAGCTGAAAAGATAACAGGTGTTGTTTGCGTTGTATTGGCCAAGCTCTGAGCAGAAGGCGTTGCGATAGCTAGAACAACATCACTGGATTCTGCTAGTTGCTGGGAAATAGTTTTTAGATTTCTTTGTTCTCCTTGTGCATTTTGCAAATCAATCTCAATATTTTCCCCCTCCACATAGCCTTGCCTAGCCAGCTCATCCACAAATCCTTCTCGAGTAGCGTCCAAAGACTGGTGGGTAATAAACTGCGAAATACCGATACGAAACACATCTTTTTTCTTATCTGCCTTCAACTGATGCAAACTAATCAGAGAGGTCAAGAGGATCCCTACAACCAAGAGAGGGGCTAGTAATTTTCGAACAACTTTCATAATGAAACTCCTTCTCAGAAAAGATAAAACAAAAAAACCGCCTAGATACTATCTAAACGGATGCTTGAAATAATCTAACAAGTTACAACTTAGCTAGTCCATTTAGATATTCATCTATATGGACCACAATCAAAAATCTTAGCCACATAGATACAAACAAATTGCTTGAACTGTTTGCATCCATGGTGACATGTCTACAAACACTATCTAAAGTAGCTAAAGTAAAAGTTTTGATTCATCGTTACAGCTTGTTTCTTATTCATTTCTTTTTCTGCTTTCTTTTTTGATGTTTCCTATCTTACCACCTTTTTCATTAGCTGTCAAGATTTTTTCAGAATTTTTTAAAATTTTTCGAAAATTCTTTCAAAATTTTTCGATTTCTGTTTCAAACTCATAACAAAGTCAGTCTAACCCCAGACAAGATGACACGAAATTTCAATTTTATACATTAACACTAGCTTCTAGATACACAAGTCATCTTTTTAAGGGTCAAAAATTTACTTTATTTTGCTCAAAAACAATAAATTCCTTAAATTTATTTTTGAAAAGTTCAATAGCTTCCGAATTTTTTCTAGTCATTATATAAGTAAAAGATAGTGGAATCGAAATTTCTTCTGGTATTCGAGTAGCAATATTAGGATTTAAAGTCATTTTAAGGTATAGAGGAAGATAAGATATCCCTTGTCCCATTTCAATCAATTTCTCAGTCACTGCTATATCCTTTATAGAAACAAATTGAGATTCTGGAACAATTTCAGAAATTTCTTGTTTTACTTTATTCCAATAAACAGGATGATTATCTGATAAAATCTTATATTTTTGAAATAACTCCACCTCAGTTAGTTGAGAATCATTTTGGGGATAAAAAAGAGCAATTTTCCCCTCACAAATTTTTTCTGAATTAATCTTTGTAGTATAAGGTTCTTCCCTAGCTATCCCAATATCAAATTGATTATTTTCAATTTCTCGAGCAATATCATTTTGTAAAACGGTAATTGAAATACCTACAGATGGTTGTTCTTCAAAAAATTCTGGAAGAAATTTCGGTAACAGATAGGTAGCTATGTAAGGTGAAACTGCGATGTTTAAATGTGTTTCCAACTTTTTATTTTTTAACTGTATTTTTTTAATTCCATCTTCATATGTCGCAATTATTTTTTTTACGATAGGGATAAATTCTCGTCCTGTTGGAGTCAGAGTTAAATTTCTTCCAACTGTTTCAAATAAATTTACTTGCAAGTGTTTTTCGAGTTTTTTTATTTGCTGGTGAAGTGTTGGTTCCGTTAAAAATAATTCTTCGCTTGCTCTATGATAGTTGAGGTGTTTAGATAATACTAAGAATGTATAATACCAATCTAAATTCATTATCTCCTCTCCTTCCTAAAATAATATTTAATGAATTATTAACTTTTTCCAAATTTTAAAAAGTTAGTATTTATTATATCATAGAATCAAGAATAATTTATTCGATTATATGAAAGGAGCAATATGATGAAGATTAATATACCTTTTAACCAGAACTTATTGCCTAAACGATTTGGAAAAGAAGCAGATTGTACTGACATTATTAAGGGGAATCCTGTACGCTCCTTCCCCTTTGAGATTAGCGAATTACCAGAAGGGACAAAATACATAGCTATTACTTTAATTGATTATGATGCTATTCCAGTTTGTTCATTCCCTTGGATTCATTGGCTTGCTACGGATATAGAAGTCAAAAATAATACAGTCATTATTCCTGAAAATTACAGTCTAGATTATAAAGGTTCTATTACGCAAGGGAAAAATAGTTTCGCAAGTCCTCTATTGGAAGCTGATTTTTCTGAAATTGATTCTATGTTTGTTGGACCAACTCCTCCTGATAAAGATCATCGATATACGCTAGAAGTGTTCGCTCTAGCTACTAAAACAGATTTGAAAAACGGATTCTACTATAATGAACTATTAGACGCGATCTCGTCAATTTCATTAGAGAAAACTAGTACAGTTGTTATTGGTCAATTTTAAATAAAAAATATGGGATAAACAAATTTTATAATACTTTGAAACAGATACGGGCTATCAAATTCACTAACTTAACATACTCCAATTTCTAAAATTCTCTATACATAAGTTTGAAGCTATAGAAAAACTCAAGCTTATACTCAATGAAAATCAAAGAGTATTAGGAGAAATTTATCAAAACTTTACATAATAAAAACGCATAATATCAAGCTTACCTACATCTAATATTATGCGTTTTTATCATTTTAAAATTTTTAAACCTATCTCTTTTAAGGATAGAAAAAAGGTTTATAATTTCCACAAAATTAACATGGAAATTATAAAACCATTATTAGTTTAACCCTTGTTGGTAACGCGCCAATTCGGCTTGGTTAGCCCAAACATAATGACCTGGACGGATTTCAACCATAGAAGGTTTATCAGTCTCATAGTCGTGTTGACTTGGATCGTAAACCTTCAAGACCTTTTTGCGTTCCAAGATTGGGTCTGGAATCGGTACTGCTGAAAGCAAGGCCTGAGTATATGGGTGAATTGGATTGTTAAACAATTCTTCTGTTTCTGCAACCTCTACAATAACACCCTTATAAATAACTGCGATACGATCTGAAATAAAGCGAACAACCGACAAGTCATGGGCGATAAAGAGATAGGTCAAACCAAGTTCTTTTTGGAATTTTTTGAGCAAGTTCAAGACTTGGGCACGCACAGAAACGTCCAAGGCTGAAATTGGCTCATCCGCAATAACAAAGTCTGGTTGCATCACCAAGGCACGGGCAATACCGATACGTTGACGTTGACCACCTGAGAATTCATGAGGGTAACGAGTCAAGTGCTCAGCAAGAAGCCCCACTTCACGGATAATATTTTTAACTTTCTCTTTACGTTCTTCCTCATCTTTGAACAGATGATGATTGTAAAGACCTTCAGAAATAATATAATCAACAGTCGCACGTTCATTCAAACTTGCCGCAGGGTCTTGGAAAATCATCTGGATTCGACGAATCAATTCCGCAGCTTGTTCACGCGATTTCTTACCATTAATCTTTTGACCTTCAAAAATGATATCTCCATTACTTGTATCATTAAGACCGATGATCGCACGACCAATAGTTGTTTTCCCACTACCTGACTCACCTACAAGCGAGAACGTTTCCCCCTTGTTGATAAAGAAGTTAGCATTTTTAACCGCGACAAACTTCTTACTTCCTTCACCGAAGGAAATTTCTAAATCTTTGATTTCTACTAATTTTTCAGACATTTCCTTCCTCCTAGTCTGCCAGATGAGCAAATCCCATTTTATCACGGATCTTATCGTGAAGATTTGCAATCACAGCTGGTTTTTCTACTTTTGGAGCATCCTCATGAAGAAGCCAAGTTTTAGCCCAATGTGTCTCTGATACTGAGAATTGAGGAGCTTTTTGTTCGAAGTCAATCTGCATTGCATAGTCAGAACGCAAGGCAAAGGCATCCCCTTTCAGGTCAGTATAAAGCGACGGAGGTGTTCCTGGGATTGAGTAAAGATCCCCTTTATCATCAGCAAGCTGAGGCAAGCTAGACAAGAGACTCCATGTATATGGATGGCGAGGGTCATAGAAGACTTCCTCAACAGTTCCATACTCAACGATTTCTCCTGCATACATAACCGCTACCTTATCCGCAATACTTGCTACCACACCAAGGTCGTGGGTGATAAAGATTGTTGTGAAATGGTACTCGTTTTGCAAGGATTTGAGCAAATCAATAATCTGTGCTTGGATAGTTACATCCAAGGCAGTCGTTGGCTCATCACAGATCAAGACATCAGGTCGGCAAGCAAGGGCAATAGCAATAACGATACGTTGACGCATCCCTCCAGAATATTGGAATGGGTATTCATCAAAACGTCTATCTGCGTCTGGAATCCCAACCTTATTCATGTAGTCAATGGCCAATTCTTTTGCTTCCTTAGCTGTTTTTCCTTGGTGCTTTACAATAACTTCTGTAATCTGACTACCAATTGTTTTAATTGGGTCCAAACTAGTCATTGGATCCTGGAAGATAGTCGCAATCTTAGCACCACGAATTTGTTCCCAATCCTTGTGAGAAGACAAGGCTGTCAAATCCTGACCACGATAGTCAATGCTACCTTGAGCAATGCGACCATTTTCTTCCAACATACCTGTAAAAGTCTTTGTCAAAACAGATTTACCTGAACCTGACTCACCTACCAAGGCTAATACTTCTCCTTCAACTAGTTCAAGGGAAACACCACGAATAGCTGTCAACACTTTGTCACGAACGTCAAATTCCACGACAATATCGCGAGCAGTCAAAATTACATTTTTTTCTTTTGTCATTTCTACTCCTATCTATGTGTACGTGGATCACTAGCATCTGCTAAGTTTTGACCAACTACGAAAAGGGACAAGGATACCAAGACAAGAGTTGTCAATGGAATCCAGAACAAGTAAGCATTGGTTGTTACGTTTTGTGAATAATCCGAAATCAAACGACCCAAACTTGGCACTGTAATCGGTAATCCAAGACCGAAGAAAGACAAGAAGGCTTCGTATGAGATAAAGCTTGGAAGCATTTGTGTCATCGTTGTCACAATAACAGATACCAATTGAGGCATGATATTTTTGGCAACAATCTTCAAGGTTGGAGTTCCCAAAGTACGTGATGCCAAGTTGTATTCCAAGTCACGATAACGCAAGATTTGCACACGGATCATGAAGGCAATCCCAATCCATGTTGTTACACTCATGGCAAAAATCAGATTCCAGAATCCAGCTCCGATTGAGTAAGTCAAGACAATGACAATCAAAAGAGATGGGATGTTTGAGATAACGTTATAAACTTCCATCATCACACGGTCAACTGATTTTGAAATTCCCCAAATACCACCGACAAAGACACCGATAACTAGGTTAATCACTGTCGCAATCACAGAAATGAGGATAGAGTTACGAGCTCCGAACCAGACACCGTCAAAGAGAGATTTACCGTTACTGTCTGTACCGAACCAATGCTCAGCATTTGGTTTGATATAACGAGCACTAAAGTCGTTTACCTTGCTGACATCATTGAAATCAAACTTAGAAAACATTGGGTAAATGAAACTCATCAAAATAATAGCCACCAAAATTCCCAACATGACTACAGTTGATTTTTTCTTCATGAATTGTCTAAACACTGAACCCCAGTATGAATAAGCTGGCGCATCAATGGCTTCAGAGGCAAAATCGTCACGTTTTACGAACTGAAATTTTTCTTTATCGATTGTAGACATTATTTGCCTCCTTTCTCAGTCAATTTAATACGTGGGTCGATAATCGTCATCCAAATATCTCCTAAAAGAAGAGAGAAGATAGAAATACATGTAAAGATGAAGACAAGACCTACGACCATAGAGTTATTAGATGCTTTTACAGAGTCAATCAACATTTTACCCATACCTGGGAAGGCGAAGACTGTTTCAGTAAGGGTTGCACCACCGATAACCCCGATAACAGCACCAGGAATTCCTGAAACCAGCGGAACCATGGCATTTTTAAAGATGTGTTTATTTGAAATTTCTTTTTCAGACAAACCTTTGGCACGAGCAAAACGTACAAAGTCTTGTGATTGCAAGTCAATCATATAACGACGAATCCAAATAGCTGTACCAGGAGCACCCAACAAACCAAGGATAACTGCTGGTAAAACGTAAGAACGCCAATCTCCAGCACCCAAGATAGGGAATGAATCTGGCAAGCCGATTGAAGAACCAGCCAAACGAACGATATAAACCAAGGCAATGGTTGGAAGAGCCATCAAGAAGGTCAAAGCCCCTGTTGAGAAGCTATCAATCCAAGTATTCTTGAAGCGAGCCATAGCTGAACCAAGTGGCACGGCAATCGCATAAGAAATCAGCAAACCGATCAATCCAACGACAGCAGAGCTAGCAATCATAGAAGGATATTGGTAGTTGCTTTCAGTAGCCGTATAAGGATCATCTTTTCCGTAGTTGGCTACTTCACGAGAGTCAGCCTGACTAGGTGATTTATAGGTTCTTGAGTAAATATTTACAGAAGAAGTTTTCTTACCTGTTGGGAATTGAACTTGAGATGTTTTTGTTTGCCCTTGTCCTTGAGTAATAACCTGTAAAACAGGGCTATTAGCATAGGTTGGATAAGAGTCACCTAAATTAATATTCACAAAATTTTGATGCACAAATGGGAACTGACTGTTGAAGTACAAGAGATATTTATGTTTAGTTCCTGAACCAACCAATGACCATCCGATCGCTGGATCGTTTTCAAAACGAAGGTAACGTTTCAAGTCTGGATTTTCAGGGTCTTGAATTTTATTTGTATGATCAATGTCAATCAAGTTAGCATAGAATTTGAAAACACGTTCAAAAATTGGGATTTCACGAGTAGCGTAGAATTGCCCACTTTCAGTAAATTCTCCCAAGGTCCAACCATGACCGATTTGTTTGATGTATTTTTCGTAGATAGCCTTGTTGGTGTCATTGGCTTCAACTGTTACAGAAGCATCCATCTGGCTAGCTTTTTCTTGCAACTCTTTGGTATCGTAGTACTCGATATAGCCCATACGCTCATAAACTGTATTTTCATAGTTATCACGTTTATCAGCAGTTGTCGCAATCTTGTTATAGTTGGTATCCTGTTTGAAAATCAATTTTCGAGGAACCATTGTATAGATAATCGTGTAAGTCAAGGTTGTTACTAAGAAGATAGAAACCAATGACCGCAAAACACGCATAAAAATATATTTTTTCATATCATTTCCTTTAAAAATCCCAAAAGAACCTTCTCCTCATGGAGAGAAAGTTCTATTGAAAATTATTTACTTCACATGACTTGCTAATTCTTTTTGAGCTTTCTCGTTTGACTCAGTTTTCTCTTTCAACCATTTTTCACGAGCTTTTTCATACTCTTCTTTGGTGATTGCTTTTTCACCAACTTCAGTGTACTTCAAGTATCCTGCATTCTCACCTTTAAGCCCAGCTACAGAATATGAAGAACTAAATGGTAGAACTTTTGAAACATATGAAACGGCTGTTTCTTTAGGAGAAGCCATTACTGGAATTGTCAAAGCATTATCAGTCAACCAAGCTTGTGCCAACGCGTATTTTTCATAACGTTTTTGAACATCTTGGTTTTCGCTGTTTGCGTCATCAAGTAATTTTTCATAGTCACCTAAACCAAGTTTACTTGCTACTGCTGCATCTGTGTTCTTATCAATACCAAGGTAAAGACGAGTGTTCCCTCCTTTATTAGTGAATTGATTCAAGAAGGTTGATGGATCTTGATAATCTGGATTCCACCCTACTAGTGTATGAATATCCCAGTCTTGCTCTTTAGCAGTTGGAGCACTAAATGAAATTGGCAAAGCTTCTGCTTGAGTCATTTGTTGCAAATCTAATACAACATTCTCTGACCCCAATACTTTTTCAATTGATTGTTTCAATGATTGAACACGATTTACAACTGCTGTTGATTCTTGGATAACCAAGGCATCCAAGTGGATTGGGAATTCAACACCTTCAGCTTGTAGACTTGATTTAGCTTTAGCAAAGACCTCTTTAGCTTTTTCTTCATTATAAAGCCCATTTTGAGAATCTGCTAGAGAAACCTTAGCCCAAGTAGAAGAATTTGCCTTAGTTAAGCTATCTTGTACCAATTCACCAAATGTCTTCTTACCAACTTGAAGAGCATAAGGTGCAAATGTATTACGAATAGCTACTGCAGCTCCATCCGTACCATTTGTTTGAGCTGAATAAGAATTACGATCTACCGCAAAGTTCAAGGCTTGACGGAACTCCTTATTTAGCAAAGCTTTTTGAGTAGAGGTCTTTTGTGCTTCACTTGTCTTAGCTGTGTGGTTATAAGCTGTACGACCATAGTTCAAGCTGACAGTTGAAACACCTGCACCTGGTTCGTTAAAGTAAATATTGTCTTTGAAGTCTGCTGCATATTTTTCATATGTAGAACTTGTAGGGAAGATACGAGCCTTGCTATATTGACCATCAGCAAAACCTTTAGCAATCACATCTTGATCTTTACCATCCCAGAAAGTGAACTTAACATTCTCAATTTTTACGTTTTCTTTGTCCCAATAAGCATCATTTTTTGCCATCTCGATAGATGATTTTGGAGTTACAGCTTTCAAAACAAATGGACCGTTATAAAGGATCGAGTTAGCATCTGTTGGAGCACCAAAACCTTCACCTTTTGAAGCTAAAAACTCTTCATTAACTGGCATCATGACACCGCTAGTTGTCTTGTCATTCCAGAAAGTTTCTGGTTGATTCAAAGTATATTCTAAAGTTTGATCATCAAGTGCTTTTACACCAACCGTTGAAAAGTCTTTTGTTTCACCCTTGATATATGCTTCTAATCCCTTAATAGAAGAGCTAACGATTGAAAGTCCTTTTGATTTTCCATCTACGGCGTGTTTCAAACCAGTAACGAAGTCTTTAGCAGTTACAGGAGCATATTCTTCTCCCTCTGCAGTTACCCATTTAGCATCCTTACGGATTTTATAGGTATAAGTCAAACCATCTTTTGAAACTGTCCATGATTCAGCGATAGAAGGAACCAAATTACCATATTTATCATTAGCCAACAAACCATCTACAGCATTTGTTGTGATAAATGATGTTGAATCAATATTGCTGACGATATAATCCAAGGTTTCTGGATCTGTTTGATAAACATATTGGTAATCTTTTGCTAGTTTAGCATTATTTGAACTAGTGTTTGAACACGCAGCTAGAACTCCTGACGCTAATAAGGTAGCTCCCGCTACAGCAAGCACTTGACTTTTTTTCATTTCTTTACTCCTCTTATAAAATATAGGTCATTATCAATTATATCATAGATTTCAAGAAAAGTAAACGAATTTTCAGAATATTTAGGCTTATTGACACAAAAAATCTGAAAAAGCTATTGACTGAAAATCATTTTCAAGGTATAATAATAAACGTTAAGGCGGTATAGCCAAGTGGTAAGGCACGGCTCTGCAAAAGCTTGATCGTCGGTTCAAATCCGTCTACCGCCTTCTATAACTTGATTTATCAGGTTTCAAATGAACAGAAAGCCCAGGTTAAGGGGCTTTTTTCTTTTTCTTCTAATGGATACATATAACTTACAAAAATTTTTGGAGCAAATTTGGGACAGACTTCTTTTTAGGAGACAATCTTTTGATACTCAATGAAAATTAAAGAGCAAACTAGGAAACTAGCCGCAGGCTGTACTTGCGTACGGCAAGGCGACGTTGACGCGGTTTGAATTTGATTTTCGAAGAGTATGAAATCAACTGAAAAAAGCTTCGTCACACCTGGTGACAAAAGCCTCTAGTTTACTCTGTTTCTTCTTCTATTTCGACTTCTGTAATTTGGACTTTTACCTTGGTAACACGTCCATTTTTTACCTTATCATTGGTTAGGATAAGCTGTTTGTTTTGACTGACCAATTCATAGCTGAGTTTCTCAGTCGTTGGAATGGTCCCAACTCCTGTCAAATAATAACCAGCGATAGTATCAACGTCATCACTTTCCAGTTCAACATCAAAGTAGTCATTGAAATCATTGAGATTCATGGTGCCTTGAACGATATAAGTATCTTCTCCAATTTTATGAACTTCGATTTCAGCCTTATCTGTTTCGTCATCGATTTCCCCAACGATTTCCTCTAAGAGGTCTTCCAGGGTCACCAAACCAGCCATCCCACCGTATTCATCTAGCAAGATTGCCATCTGTCTTTGGGTATTGCGCAATTCTTTTAGCAAGTCATCCACAAAAATAGTTTCAGGAACAAAAAGTGGATCTTGCAAGATTTTCTTCCAAACAATATTGTCAAAACCGTCCACAAAGCCCGCCTTAAGGAGACTCTTGGTGTGAATGATCCCAATCACGTTATCCTTGTCTCCATCATAGACAGGGATACGAGAATAATTTTGTTTTAAAATACTTTGGATGATGGTTTGACTATCATTCTGAATATCCACCATAAAGGCATCCGTTCTAGGAACCATGACTTCTCTGGCCATCAATTCGTCCAGTGAAAAAATCCCTTGTAACATTTCAATTTCGTCAGCATCTAATGTTTCTTCACTATTTGTCAGCATGTACTCAATTTCATCACGGGTCATTTTTTCATCAGCATCGTCAAAGGTCATAGGAGTCAAGCGACTCAATAGATTGGTAGATGCAGATAAGAGCCAAACAAAGGGACTAACTAGTTTCCCCAGCCCAATGATAACTGGCGCTGTACGAATCGCCAAGGCATCCTTTAGATTAAGAGCGATTCTCTTAGGGTACAATTCCCCAAAAACGATGGAAATATAAGTCAAAAATGCTAAAGATAGAAAACTTGCAACGGCATAAGCTGTTTCGCCATTTCCAAGCCAAGATGCAATTTCTCGTCCCAGAGTGTCTGCCAAACTCGCCCCAGATAAGATCGTAATCAGGGTAATCCCTACTTGAATGGTTGATAAAAAGTGGTTAGGATTTTCTAGTACCTTCAGCAGACGAATATAGCGTCTATCTCCTTCTTCTGCCTTTTGTTCAACCCGCGCACGATTAAGAGAAACCATGGCCATTTCTGTGGCTGAGAAAAAAGCATTTAATACCGTCAAGATAAACAATAAAACAAATTGTAGCAACAAATTCTGACTACTTGGGTCTTCCATAGTTCTTCTCCTAAAATAGTATCTTATCCTTTATTATATCACAAAATATAGTCCAGTACATATTATTTTTTTCTTATACTCTTCGAAAATCAAATTCAAACCGCGTCAACGTCGCCTTGCCGTACTCAAGTACAGCCTGCGGCTAGTTTCCTAGTCTGCTCTTTGATTTTCATTGAGTGTTAGTGTCTATTGTAGCCCTGCTTAAACTAGTAAAAGAAGAACTCCTACATCTACAAGTGACATAGGAGTTTATGTTATCTTTTACTGAGTTACCGTTACTTCTCCAGTTCGGTAATCCAGTTGAAGCCCTTTTTGAACATTGGGAACTAGGACATTAAATTCCAACTCTCCGTCTGAAGACTTGGCTTCAATCTGTGAAGCTGAAGGAACTAAATCCTCGTTTGAAGCGTAGTAAAGGGTTACACGGTAACGGACACGCTTGTTTTGGTCTAGGGCTTTACGCACCAGACTTTCATAGTAGTTTTGACCAGTCGAATCCTCAGCTTGAGCCTGATTGGCCCAGGCTGTTTGGACAGCAATGTTTTTAGGATTGCTAGTCGAGGCATCAAAACCATCCAAACCACCGATTAAGGCATAGCCTAACAAGTGACCTCTATCGACCGCATGGGTATAAGAACCTTTAAGATTCTTAACCTGATGCCAGCCTGGAGGAGTCCATGAAGTCGAACCATTCCCCGTTTCCTCACGATTCTTGTACTGACGAGTAGCCTTAGACAAGAGGGCATTTGCTACGGTTGGCACAGTTTCCTTACCCACTGTCTTTGTTTTGTTATCAGCGTAGGGCTTACTTGAAACCTTGGCATCTAGATTTGTTTTATTACCATTGACGATAAAAGCACCTGAGCCATTCCACTCCATACTCCCTTTTATTTGACTCTTGACTGCATCTGTTAAGACACTTTCTGCCAATTCTTGACTAGGAGCTTCAGACGCTTGTTTTTTCTGATTCACCTTAGTTTTAGGGCTATTCGCTGTCGACTGCATCTGCTTGATATAATAGCTCCCTGCAGACAAAAGCAATAACACTAGCAGTCCGATCAGTGTCTGTCTTGTTTTTTTGTTCATATTTCTCCTTATCTTTAAAAAAGGCTGGTTCTCCAGCCTAATTTCCTGTAAATTTATGAATCAATTCCTGCCATTTTGCTGGAGACAGGATGGCCCATGGATCTTGACCCTTGCCCAAGATTCCATAGCCTACCATTAAGCCGATACCTAAGGCTAGAGTACCTAAAAACAGTACCAAAATGACTAGAAGTAAACGCTTGATTACGTAGCTTGATTTCTTATTCATCTTCATCACTTGCCTCAATCCGCTGAATCTTAGCGCCTAGCTGCGCCAACTTCTCATGGAAACGGTAGTAACCTCTATCCAAGTGAACCAATTTACCGACAACGGTTTCTCCTTGCGCTACCAAACCTGTCAAAATCAAGGCTGCGCTGGCACGAAGGTCAGTTGAAAGAACTTCTGCTCCCTGCAAAGCTTGTCCACCAACAATACGAGCTGTATCACGGATAATCTCAGAGTGCAAACCCATGCGACGCATTTCTTCTAGATGTTGGAAACGATTTTCGAAAACTGTCTCCACCATAGTTGATTCCCCTTTTGAAACGGTCATCAAGGCTGTAAATTGAGCCTGCATATCCGTTGGAAAACCTGGGTGGGGCAAGGTTTTCACATGGACAGCTTTTAGATTTTCTAGTTGAGAACGAACTCGAATCCCTTCAGTCTCCTCTGTCACTTCCACTCCCATTTCAAGCAATTTGGCAATCAAGGGACGGTTGTGCTCCCAAACAGCGTCTTTAATCAAGACATCACCACCAGTCATGGCAGCAGCCACCATAAAGGTTCCTGCTTCGATACGGTCTTGGACTACATTATGAGTCGTACCGTGAAGTTTCTCAACACCAGTAATGGTAATGGTCTCTGTACCAGCACCTTTGACCTTAGCTCCCATTTCATTTAGGAGAATGGCTAGGTCCACAATCTCAGGCTCACGCGCAGCATTTTCAATCACTGTGACCCCATCAGCCAGCGTCGCTGCCATCATCAAGTTCTGAGTAGCACCAACACTTGGGAAGTCCATATAGATATGAGCTCCATGTAAGCGATCAGCCTTGGCTTCGATATAACCAGCTGTCTGACTAATCTTAGCCCCCATAGCTTCTAGACCTTTCAAATGAAGATCAATAGGACGGCTACCAATCGTACAACCACCTGGCATGGATACCTTAGCATGACCTACACGGGCAAGAATTGGTCCCAAGACAACGATAGATGCACGCATCTTGCTGACATACTTGTAAGGAGCTTCCTCAGTGATATCGCCAGTCGCGTCCACCTCAACAAGATGAGCTTTTTCATTAAAATCCACCTTGGCATTCAAACCACGAACCACCTGATTCATAGTGAAAACATCTGACAAGATAGGAACATTCTGCAAGACGGTCTTTCCTTCACTTGCTAGAATAGTCGCCGCCAACAAGGGCAAGACTGCATTTTTTGCTCCTTCGATCGTAACACTTCCTACCAGACGATTATCGCCACCTTGAACCACAATTTTTTCCATACTTATTTCCTTTACTCTTGATTTTATAATAGTCCTCTAAGCGCTTCTTGCCACAACTGATATAGGCTGATAAAGAAAGAACTCATGATGTAGCCCATTACAATGCTGAAAAAGGCTACTAGTAAACGAACTTTTCCTGTATTCTCAGCTGTCACTTTTAAAACCTTTTCCCATCTAACAAGATTCTTTAAAAGGTAAAAACTCACATAAATAAAGAGCATGTGACTGCTTAGAGTGAATAATAATTGAACCATTTGACTATTATACCATCTTCTCTGTCTGTACGCTAGTTTGGAAACTTCACTTAAAACTAGGGATTGTTTTTCAAGTAATCAATTGCATCTTGTAGGGTTTTAACAGGCACGATTTTCATATCTGTCTTGATTGTTTTGGCTGCTTCTAGGGCTGTTTGGTAGTTGTTTTTGGCATCTGGATGCGCTTTTTGTTCTTCTTCGCTAACAGGGTTATCAGGAGCAAAGAAAATCGCAGCACCTTCTCTAGCCGAAGCTACAACTTTCTTATCGATACCTCCAATGTCCCCCACATTACCATCACGGTCAATGGTACCTGTACCAGCAACAATACGGCCATTACGAAGGCCAGGGTCAGCTATTTGGGTATAGATGGCCAGACTAAACATGAGACCTGCACTTGGTCCGCCGATACCAGCTGTTGAAAAGCGAATTGGGACATCACTGGTTACTTCTGTACGGTCAATCAAGCCGATTCCAATCCCATTTTTGCCATTTTCTAGAGTAATAATCTTACCTTCTGCAGACTTGGTTTGCCCATCCTCTTCATAAGTTACCTTGACTGAGTCCCCTAATTTTTGAGAATTGACATAATCAATCAAATCTTTGGAACTGTCAAAGGTTTGATCATTGACTGCTGTGACCGTATCAGAGATGTTGAGAATCCCTTTAAAGGTCGAATTATCCGTCACAGTCAAAACATAAACCCCAAGATATTTTAGTTCAATATCCTTACCAGCTGTTTTTAGCCCTTGATACTTGGCCATGTTTTGTGATGTTTGCATGTAGAATTGATTAATCCGCATAAATTCAACATCAGAAGAGCCACCTGTAGTCTCTTGGGCACTACGAATATCTGTAAAAGGCGTCAACCAAGCATAAATCATATGGGCTAAAGTAGCGTGCTGGACACCAACCGTAACAAATTGATAGGCACCAGCTTCCTTATCTTCCGTATCATTGACCTTGAGAACTTGGCGAATATCTTCCGAACCACCTGGAACCTCTATATAATAGGGCAAGGGCACTACAAACGCCAAGAAAGTCACAATCAAGGCCGCAATGACGTATAAGGGCCATCTAATCTTTTTTTTCATTTCTTATTTCCTCCAAAATACTCTCAGGAACATAGCAGGTAATATCCTGACCAAACTTCAAAAGCTCTCTAACGCCTGACGAACTGATATAGAGATGTTCAGGTCGACTATGCAAATAAATGGTCTCTATATCAGGAGACAGCTGATGATTGTAGTAATCAAAACTGGCTTCATATTGCAAATCCGTTGCATTTCTCAAGCCTCGTACTAGAAAGGTAGCCCCCAGTCTTTTTGCAACATCAACCACCAATTCATCATGTGAAAACACGACTTCAACATTTTCCAAATGTTTCACAGCCTTTTCTAGCCCCCGTTTACGATTTTCAAGAGGAAGAAATCCTTGTTTGTGAGAATTAAAAAAAATACCCACATAGAGCTTATCAAAGAGTTTGCTAGCCCTCTCAATCATATCCAAATGCCCATTTGTCATCGGATCAAATGAGCCTGTGAATAAACCAATCTTATCTGACATAAACTGTCACCTTACTAATTCCATAAATTTTTTCCTTCCAGATGCCTAGGCAGGCAATTTCTTCTGGAAGTTCAACGGCCTTATCCGTCTCACACACGACCATGACATCCTCAGACAAAAGCTCTCTTTCAGCCATTTTTTCAATATCTGCTACGATTTGTTCCTTGGCATAGGGAGGGTCTAAGAAAATGAGGTCGAAGACTCCAGACACCTGCTCCAAGGCTCTTTCCGCCTCCATCTTGAGGAGTTGAAATTTTCCAACTTCCTTGGTCATCTGGATATTTTCAGCCACGATAGCCTGAGCCTTACGGTCTCGCTCCACCAAAACAGCACTAGACATGCCACGCGATACTGCCTCAATAGATAAGCCACCACTACCTGCATAAAGGTCCAAGACCCGCCCCCCTTCAAAGTAGGGACCAATCATGTTAAAAATGGCTCCCCTAACCTTATCCGAAGTAGGTCTTGTCGTCTTGCCTTCTAGTGTCTTGAGGGGACGTCCCCCATAGATTCCTGATACGATTTTCATACCGTTTATTATACCAAATTATAGGCAAAAAGAGAAAGAAAACCGAACCTTACGGTTCGATTCTCTACAAAATATTTTCGTAAGTATCGCGAACTTCTTGAGGCCAAACACTTGTTTGCACTTCCCCGATATGTTTCTTGCGAAGTAAGAACATGGCCATACGAGATTGTCCGATTCCTCCACCGATTGTCAATGGGAATAGGCCATTCAACAAAGCCTTGTGCCATTCCAATTCCAAGCGGTCTTCATCACCTGTGATGGCAACCTGACGGCGAAGCGTTTCTTCATCTACACGGATTCCCATAGAAGACAACTCAAAGGCTCCACCCAGAGACTCATTCCAGACAAGAATATCACCATTTAGACCCTTGTAGCCATTTTCAGACTCGCTTGTCCAGTCATCGTAGTCTGGTGCACGTCCATCGTGCGGCTTACCGTCTGGTAATTCACCACCGATACCAATCAAGAAGACAGCACCAAATTCTTTACAGATAGCATTTTCACGTTCTTTCGGTGTCAAGTCTGGGTAGCGTTCTACCAACTCTTCTGTATGGATGAAAGTGATTTGTTTTGGCAAGACAGACTCGATATCATAGCGAGCTTCAACAGCTAGTTCTGTCAAACGAATGGCCTTGTAAATCTTCTCAACTGTTTCTTTTAGGTAAGCAATGTTGCGTTGACCATTTGGAATGACCTTTTCCCAGTCCCACTGATCCACAAAGACAGAGTGGGTTGCATCCAGCGAGTCTTCGTCTGGACGAAGGGCTTTCATGTGGACAAAAAGACCTTCACCTTCACCGAAACCAAAACGAGCCAAAGTATGACGTTTCCATTTAGCAAGTGAGTGCACCACTTCATAAGTAGCATCAGGGATTTGGAGAACCTTGACCGATACGGCATTCTCAACACCTGATAAATTATCCTGCATCCCGTCGCCGACCCTGCTCAAGATAGGACCTTGAACTTCGACAACTTCTAACTTATCTTTCAAATACTGGGTAAAAGTGTTTTTGACAAAGGAAATTTCTTCTTGTTGGTGGATAAAACTTTTCTTCATAAGCTACTCCTCAAAAAATTAATTAAAAGCATTATACACCTATTTCCAAGAAAAGAAAAGAGAAAATTTAAAAAAATCAGTGCTCCTTCGAACACTGATGTTATGGACCTACTAGTCATTACGACCGAAGATACGTAAAATACTTAGGAAAAGATTGATAAAATCAAGATAGATACTGAGAGCCATTGACACAACCCAGCCTGTCGCTACACGACCTTGTGATTGTTCATAGGCAAGGCGAATTTTTTGGTTGTCCCAAGCAATCAGCCCTGAGAAAACTAAAACCATTGCTACGCTAATCATATAATCAAAGAAACCGCTAGCCAAGAAAATATTGACTACCATAGCAATCAGTAAACCAATAAGAGCCGCCATCATCGCTCGACCAATCCCACTCAAGTCTTTCTTGGTGAAGATACCAACTGCCGCCATGACAAAGAAGAGAAGGGTGCTTGATACAAAGGCAGATAAAACTGTACCTGGAGTATAGAAGGCCACCACAAAACTGAGGGTAAAGCCGTTTAATACTGAGTAAAGTAAAAATACTGGAAGAGCCGCTGGGCTATTCTTGGAAGCCATACTACTGGCAACAAAGACTAGGGCTAGCTCTGCAAAAGTAGCAATGGTCAACCAGAGACGCCCCTGCATCAAAAAGTAAACCAACTGAGACTGAAAGACCGTCAACATGAGACCTGATACAAAAGCGGATAGTCCGATTCCCAGACCAACAAAGGCATAAACCTTAGCGTAAAATTGATTGAGACCTGCGCGGTCGTGAATAATAGTGTGATTCATCTTTTCTCCTTTTCTATGAATGGCTTTCCTTGATTATAACAAAGAAAGTTAAAATTAGCTTAAATGGAAAATTAAAATACCGGCCGCAACGGCAACATTCAAACTCTCCGCCTGCCCCTTCATGCTAATATGGACCAACTGGTCTGCACTTTCAGCCATGAGGGAACTAATTCCTTGACCCTCATTCCCCATGACTAGTACAAAATTTTCTATAGGAGGCAGTTCTCTATAATCAACAGAATCTTTAGATAGGGTTGTTGCCAGCACTGGGATAACTGCTTCTTTGATTTCCTTAAGAAGAGCTTGACTAGACATCCGATAAATAGGCAGATGAAAATGACTGCCTTGCATGGAACGTAGGGTCTTGAGACTGTAGATGTCTGCCGACTTTTCTGAAACAATCACTCCAGTAAAACCTGCTGCATCCGCAGTCCGAATGATAGTTCCCACATTCCCAGGATCTTGCACATCTTCCAAAAACAAGAACTTACCCTGACTAAAGTCAGCTTGCCCCACTTCTTCTTTTTGAACCACGGCAACAATTCCCTGTGGAGTTTGAGAATCTGCCAAATCTAGCAAAATATCCTCTGACACCCAGATAGTTTGCGAAAAAGCAACTAACTGATCTCGGTAATTTTCTAAGGCAAAGATTTTCTCAATCGTCACTCCAGCTTGAACAGCTTCTTCAAACAAGTGCCAGCCTTCAATCAAATAAGCAGACTTGCGGTATTTTTTTTGGTGTAATTTCTTGGCATTTTTTACCACAGAATTGGCTTTTGAGGTTATAATAGTCATAGAAATATTATAACACAATCAAAGGGGTTTGGTATGCAAAAGGTTAGAATGATTGCCCAAGGTAGGGTACAGGGAGTCGGCTTTCGTTGGGGTGTTTACAGCTTGGCGCTTGAAATTGGTGGCATCACAGGTCGGGTATGGAATAACGACGATGGCACAGTGGAAATCTTAGCCCAAGCAGACTCATCTGCTATCATGGCAAAATTTATCCAAGAAATCCGCAAAGGACCCACACCTTTTTCAAAAGTCAGCTACTTAGATGTCAAACTAAGCAACTTTCCTCCCTACCCTGACTTTAAAATCGCAAATTAGGTCTCTAGAACTATTGTATATTTTGTAAAAAAACAGTAGAATAGAAAGGTATAATTTTTAAAGAAGGAATAAAAACAGTGAAATCTATTAAACGTTTTGCACTCTCGACTATGGGAGTGGCTATGTTGCTTGTCTTGACTGGCTGTGTTAGCGTCGATAAAGCAACAGGAAAGCCAATAGGATTTATTTGGAATACTATCGGAGCGCCTATGGCTGAAGCTATCAAGTACTTCGCTACTGATAAAGGTCTAGGCTTCGGTGTCGCTATCATTATCGTAACCATTATCGTGCGCTTGATTATCTTGCCACTTGGTATCTACCAATCATGGAAGGCAACGCTTCACTCTGAAAAGATGAACGCCCTCAAGCACGTCCTTGAGCCACACCAAACACGTCTCAAGGAAGCGACTACTCAAGAAGAAAAACTCGAAGCCCAACAAGCTCTCTTTGCCGCTCAAAAAGAACACGGCATCAGCATGTTTGGTGGTGTAGGATGTTTCCCTATCCTCCTTCAAATGCCTTTCTTCTCTGCTATTTACTTTGCTGCCCAACATACTGAAGGGGTTGCTCAAGCAAGCTACCTAGGCATTCCTCTAGGTTCTCCAAGTATGATTTTGGTTGCCTGCGCAGGTGTCCTTTACTATCTTCAATCGCTCCTTTCACTTCACGGAGTAGAAGACGAAACGCAAAGAGAACAAATCAAGAAAATGGCTTACGTGAGCCCAATCACGATTGTTGTCTTCTCCCTCATTTCACCAGCCAGTGTCACACTTTACTGGGTTGTCGGTGGTTTCATGATGATTCTCCAACAGTTTATCGTCAACTATATCGTTCGTCCAAAACTTCGCAAAAAAGTCCGTGAAGAACTGGCAAAGAACCCACCAAAAGCAAATGCTTTCTCTACACCAAGTGGACGAAAAGACGTTACCCCTGAACAACCAACTGCTATTACAAGCAAGAAAAAACACAAAAATCGCAACGCTGGAAAACAACGTTCGAGATAAAGCTACGTAAATTATCCAATAATTAAAAAACGAATGAATGATAAATAGTTTTCATCAACTAGATATCATCATTCGTTTTTATTATCTACCGTTACATCCTATACTAGTCGAAAAAGTTAAATAGTTTAAAAGCTCACATATAAAAACGATTCAATCAGAAACTAACAAGTAAATCACTATGATTTAATACAATTCACAGTTATTAAAACTTCTGCTCCCTCGTCTCTATTTCTAAGCTCAACTCGGCCTTTGTGTAGTTTTGCAACTCTACATACAAAACTAAGTCCAATACCATAATGTTGCTCTTTAACCGATCTAGCTTTATCCATACGATAAAAGAGCTTCCCAAAATGAGTTAAAACTTCCTCTGGAAATTCAGAGCCATTATTCCATATGCCTATTTTCAATTCCTTCCCCTCTTGCTCTACCCTAATGTTAATTTTAGGATTCTGTTTATCTGCATACTCCAAAGCATTTGTTAAAATATTTTGTATGGCACGAATCAGAAGAGATGGATTTATATAATAGTTTTCAGTTCCTTTCACATTTTGTTCAAAAGAAAACTTCATCTGATTTTTTATCAAAAAAGAAACTTCTTTCTCTAATTCATTGATAAAATCTGAAGAGGAATACTCCGTCCAACCTGCCTCATCATCATAATAGGTTTTAGAGTAGTGAATCAATTGATTGAAATAATCTAGTAACTGTTGACTAGCTCTTTCTATATCTGCTAAGCATTCTTGAGATTGGTCGTTTTCAGTTATCGCCTGCAAAAATTCCACATTTCCCCTAATAATGGTTAAGGGAGTCTTTAAATCATGAGAAGCTGCTGAAACCTGAAACATCAAATCTTCTTTCTGTTCTTTCTCATCAACTATTAATTGTCGAATTCTATCTTGCATCACAATAAGTCGATTTCCTGTCTCACGAAATTCTTTAACCGTTAAACTTTCTGTACATTCCTTCTCCAACCACATACTATTTTCATAAATCAAAGTCATTTCATAACTCAGTTTTTTCAACAATTTTCCAATGTGATAACTTATTAGAACAATCAATAAAACACAAATATATATCCATGATGACACATTGAAAAAAATTGATAGAACACCACTATTTTTTAGAGGTTTCCCATCTTCATTTATTTGTATAGATACTGAAGCTAAGGGAATAAGATAGGCCATTAGTAAGCCAAGACTAAACTGCCAAATAATTCTCCAACAGGTTTCTCGAATTAATTGTCTAAAACTTTTGATTCTACCCATTGATATCCTCCACCGTATAAGGTTTTAATTGGATTTAATTGATAAGGTTTCAGCTTTTGACGAATTTGATAAATGTACTCTGAAACCGAACGTAAAAGCGCTTCTGAACTTTGTGGATATAGATAATTATAAATTTCCTCAATAGAATATATTTTACTTGGGTTGCTTGCCAAAAGATTCACTATGTCAAATTCCCTCCTTGTCAGAGCAATCTTATCATCGTTTACAAATAGTTCCTTACTATCCGTATATAGTATAAGATTCCCAATCTTTATTTGATGAACATTTCCTTTAGTTCGTTCTTCACGACGTAAGTGCATTTTAACACGTGCTAACAATTCTTGCATACTAAAGGGCTTCATAATATAATCATCAGCACCTGCATTGATTCCAGCTACTAAATCTTCATCCATATCCTTGGCAGTTATAAAACAGATAGGAACAGTTATCTGCTCGCGAATCATCTGACAGATTTCTAAACCACTAACAGGCATCATAATATCTAATAGAATCAAGTCAAAGCCTGTAAAATCACAAAGATCAATCTCTTCTATCTTATTTCGTATGACTACTTCATATTTTTCATATTCTAGTACTTTTTTTATTAGGCGAAGAATAGCAAGATCATCATCTACAACCAAAATTTTATAAGCCATAACTCACCCTCCTAACCATATTATAGCACTAACCGAGAAAAAGACAGGATATCCCCTGTCTTTAGCCTACATTTTTTCCTATGAGTATCAATGTAGCAAATAGAAAAACAATTAATAACCAAACTATTTGTATCCCTAAGCCTTGCCACACTGGATAATAAAGAGACAATGGATAGGTATAAAAACAATTCATACTAGCCAGTAATGGTAAATTTCTAAAAAAAGAACTGAATTGTAATAACATTTGTCCCAAGCCCAATAAAAGGGATAAACTGATTCCCAAAATTAAGATAAAAGACTGGGAAATAAATACAAAAATACCACTTAAAAGAGCGAAGGTTAGAATAGAAATACAAGCTGGAAATAGAATTGTTAGAACATGTTTAATATTACTCAAAAGATTGATATTGTAGTATACTTGCGCGATTAGTATGCATAATGATATTACAGCAACCAATAATACAATTTCCATACATAATACAATAGCTAGTTTACAGATTATAAATTTCAAACGATTTGGACAGGTAAGAAAACTGGTACGAAGGCTAGAACCTGTAAATTCTTGACCTATAAATAGAACAGCTAGACTAATAAAACCTGCCTGTCCTAAATAGAGACTTTGCAGTAGCTGTTCCAAAACAAACTGTAGGGTCAACTGGTCTGGCTTATTATTTAAAAAAATAACTAACGCTGGAACACACAGTAATAGAGCACCTATAATCAACCAGTGCCAAGGATTCATCATAAACTTGAGATACTCACTTTTAAGTTGCTCTTTCAACCTATTCACCTCCTCCAATATCTGACTTAAGTAAGCGGTAAATTGCTAAAGCCAAGAATGAAGAGTTCCAACAAAGTAAAAATAAAATATGTTGTAAACTATTATGTTCTAAAATTTGAGGAGATGTAGCAATCAATCCTTGCCCCAATGCAACTGGAAGAAATTTTGCAACCGATATATAGTTTGCTAAGAATGTTCCTAAATTGTAGACTTGAGGAAGCAAAAATAATAGAGGAACAATGGCTGTTTTAAATGTCAAAGCCATAATATAGGCTAGAAGTCCCAACAAAGTCCAAGCTATACTGGCTAAAAATATATAGAACCAAACTTTTCCATTTAGTGAAAAAAGCAATAAGCCATCTTGTCCTAAAACATAATGTGTCATGTTAATCGTAAGGAATATTGATAGAAAGGAAATGAAAAAAGAAAATACAAGCCAAACTAATGTTTTTGAAACTAGGAAAGTACCTCGATTTGTAATAGAGAGGAGGCTTGTACGAATAGCAGAGCATGTATACTCCTCGGCTCCGTAAATTGAGCCTAGGATAATCATAATAAAAACACCAAATAAAGTGACATCAAAACCTAAAAATTCAATAGGAGGTATAGCTTCTGCTAACTCTGGATTTGTCTCTGGTGTAGCATGGATACCAACTGAAACAATTTGAGAAGCACCAATATTTGCTAAAAACGTTTGAAATACCAGTATCAAGAATAGTACAACATGAGTAGCTCTCTTATAAAGTAATTTCAAGATTTCAGAATGAAGAGAGTAAATAAGTGCCATGTCACTTTCCTCCCTCTGTTAAACTAAAGAAGACTTCTTCTAGTGAAGAAAGATTTTTCATCACTTCTTGTAAAGTCCCTTTTATAAGAACTTTTCCTTTATTTATGATAACTACATCATCTGTTACTGCTTCCACTTCCGATAATATATGAGATGATAGCAAGACTGTCTTCCCTTCTTGAGCTTGTTTTTTTATAAACTCTCTAAACCACCGAATTCCTCTTGGATCCAACCCATTAGTCGGTTCATCCAATATCAGATATTGAGGATTTCCTAATAGAGCTGTTGCAATTCCCAAGCGTTGTCCTTCTCCTAATGATAATTTTCCAATTTTAGATTTTTTCTTATGGCTAATATCCACCATATCCAAGACTTGATCAATTCGCTGACTGGATATCCCATTACTAGCAGCAACAATTTTCAAATGTTGATAAACAGTCCGATCATCAGGAGCTCCTACACTGTCAAATGAAGCTCCTACAATCTTTAGAGGAAATTTTAATTCCTTATAAGTTTGATCTCCAATTTTGGTAAGACCAGATGTTGCTTTGTCTAGTCCTAATAAAATACGTAAGGTTGAACTTTTTCCAGCTCCATTTGGACCCAGGAAAGCAGTCACTCTACCTGCTTTTGCTTCAAAAGAAATATCTTTTAAAATTTGAGTTTGTCCATATGACTTACATAAATTTTTAATGGTAATACTTTGTTCCATGATGTTCTCCTATTCTATTTAATATTTCTAAAAGTAACTATATCTTACACATTCATTTTCGGATTTTTTTCAGAATTTAGAGAGTCAAAAGATTTAAAATTTTGTTTCATTTTATTATATGTATTTATTTGTCTCGCACCTTACAGAATGAGATAGACACATAGCAGAAAAGTAGTTAAGAATTTTTCTATCAGAAATTTCTTAACTACTTTTTCTAATGTCTTTAATTTAGTTCCTGTAGATAACTTTGGTAACTAGTATTTCTTAATTGTAATTCCTCATGTTTACCTTTATCTACAATTCTTCCATTATCGTCAAAAACAAACACTATATCAGCTTCACGAATCGTTGATAATCGATGGGCAATTGTTAGTCGTGTCTTTCCTTCAGTCAATGAGTTCACAGCCTTCGTAATAATTCGCTCAGTTTCTACGTCCAAACTTGCAGTAATTTCATCAAATAAATAGATATCACTCGGAAGCATTAATGAACGTGCTATATTAAATCGCTGCTTCTGACCTTCAGATAAACCTTGACCAGAATCAGATATATGACTCTCTAAACCTTTAGGCAATTGATTCATCAAGCTAAGAAGGTCTAATTCCTTTAGAACAAAATACATCCTCTCGTCCGATACCTTACTATTTTTCCCATAACTCAAATTTTCTCTTAGAGTTCCATGAAACAAAGTATTATCTTGAGAAGTATAACTAATCAAATCACGAACATTCTCCGAAGACAAATCCCTTAATCTTTTTCCCCCAATCAATATCTCTCCTGCATCGTATTGATAAAATTTCATCAACAAAGAAAAAAGAGTTGTCTTACCCGAACCGCTTGGACCTATAATCGCAACATGTTGCCCAGATGAAATGTGAAAGCTTAAATTATCTATTACACGTTTTTCTTGTTCTGAATAACTGAAAGAAACTGCATCAAAGGAAATAGAGAAGTCATTTACTTCTGTATAAGAGAAATTATTATCTTCTGAAGCTAAATTAAATAACTCTACTACACGTGTTCCTACCCCTTTTACTTCAGCAAAATCATCTAAAGACTGGATTAATTCTGAAGTCGGTTCCAGTAACTGCATGACATAAATAATGAAAGTAGTCAGTGTCACGATCGTCATTATTCCTTTCTGAACTTGCCATCCAGCTATTAAGATGATAATCAAGATAAAAAACATGATTACACTATTTAACAAGGCACTTTGAAAAGAGGAAATTGCTAATATTTTTCTAAAATTCTTAAAAAGTTCAGAAAAAACTTTAGACATAATCTTTATTTCTTGCTTTTCACCATTCATTGACTTTATTAATCTGAACTTAGAAAATTTATGACCTAAATCTCCTGCTAATTTTCCTAATAAATTTTGATGATCTAAAAAACACATTTCTAGTTTAGCATTTATGGGAAGCGTTACAAATAATAGGCACAATATTAATACTAGACTAACCAGCGTTAAATAAAAATTAATTGAAACTAAAAAGTAAGCAGTCCCCACAATAATAAATAGATTCATAATGACCTGTGGAAAAGTTACCGAAATTAATTTTAATACTACCGACATATCATTTGTTAATCGGTTTGATAAATCTCCTGCTTGATATCTTTCAACATCTGTTATTGACAAAGATAAAATTTTTCTATGAAGACTTTCCTGCATCTTTTTCATAGCTTGATTTCCACTCATTCCCAGTAAATAAGAAGATATGGCCTGTAAAGTATAAACAGATAAAAAGAATAATAGCATCCCTATTAGCATTAGCGGATTTGATAAAATAAATGTCAAAAACGACATATCCATCATCTTACCTATAAACTGAGGTATCAATAATCCCATTCCTGCGCTAATAAAACTTAAGAACAAACCCATAAAGAACCTTGGTTTATCTAAACAATGAAATAAATATTGATAAAACTCTTTTTGCTTTATCATTTTAAAATTCTACCTTTCTAAATTTCTTTAAGCTAAAATAAAATAGAATAAGTGAGTAGAATGTTGTTAATGAAATAATTCCAATATAAGCTAAGTGAAAATTCCCCTCCTCGGCTAATAAACGAAAACCATTTGGGAAAATCAAACCAATTTTACCAAATAGAGGTAAAATTCCTGTAAAAATGAGTAGAATAATGCCACTTACAATACTTGCAATATTACTGAAAAACAGCGATATCATAGTTAGTAGAAATATATAAAAAACATGATGTAAAATCGTTCCAAAAATAGAGAATAAGGCCAACCAACTATCCTGACCTAAAAGTTCTCCTGAAGCGAAAGGAAGATGGATAACTCTTAAGTAATAAACACCAAACATTAGCAAAGAAAAAATCAAAATAAATAAAGCAAATAAAGAGAGTATACTTAGTATTTTTGATAATAAAATCTTTTTCCTCTCTATATCCTTATATAAGAAAAGTCGGTGTAATTCTATATCGCTTCTCACTACAGATAAAATTAGTAAAAATAAGGATAAGGTTGGTAGAGTTGAATTGAAAGAAAGATTAAAAATACCATCATACATTTCTAAAAAACTTAATTTTGCTCCAGTTTCTATTGAAGTTACATTCATAAAACCTGTTTCCATAAATGTTGAAGCTAAATATAGAATAGGCATTAGACTAAAAAGCAAAAATAGCTTACTTTCTTTTCTATTCCATGTTGTGCTTAATACAGCTAAAAAAATATCTTTCATTTCATTACCTTTCCATAAAAATATCCTTTAACTGATTTTCTTTCATACTAATAGAAGAAATCATCTGTTTTTCACCCAAAAATTGTAAAACTTTATTTAATTCTCCTCTACTACATTGCGAAGAAATGACTAAATACTGATTTTCGATATAAACAGTATCTGACAGATAAGATTCCAGGATTAAAATGTTTTCATCATCTATCAGCTCAATCAATACATCTCTTCCAGATGGTTTAGAAAATTCATCAGCTAAACAACCAGACTCTATGTATACATAGCGATCACATAGAGATTCTAATTCACTCAATTGATGACTTGATATCAACATCGATATCTTTCTCTGACTAGCCCATTCTTTCAAAATAAGAATCAATTTTTGAACACCTATTGGATCCAATCCTACAAAGGGTTCATCTAAAATTAAAAAATTAGGTTCTGCAACAAGAGCTATTGCTAAAGCTGTTCTTTGCTTCATTCCAAAAGAAAAATTCTTCGGTTTTCTTTTCCTTACTTCCCATAGCTCTACTAATCTCAATGTCGGTTCAATATTTTTGTAAAGTTCCTTTTTGTTATGCAATCTCAAATAAAATTTTAGATTATCTTCAACTGTCATTTCAGGATAAAATACAGGATCGATCATAATGCCTACATCCTGAAGCAAACAATCTTTTGAACTCAGTTCAACTTCATTATAATAAATTTCACCTTCCGTCGGCTTCAGGGATTTGGCGATTAATTTCATGAGGGTGGATTTTCCTGCCCCATTCTTACCTATCAACCCCACAATTTCTCCCTTATTTATTTCCAAATTAACATTTCTCAATGAATAGAAATCATTTCCTGCAAATTTTTTAGATAAATTATGAATTGTTAACATTTTTCACTCCCTTTTTATTTTTCTGACTCTTTATATAGTAAGTAACAATTGATATAGAAAGATATAAAATTACCACAAAAATAATCTGAGACATCTCCAGAGGAGATTGAGCTATCTGCACTGTCATTTCATCTGATACAACGATATTTCTTTCCACAAATACTTTCCAAATAGACATTTTTTCAGACAAAATAGCAAAAATCATATAAGCCACACTTGAAATGATAGGCAAACTGATACTTTTATAAATTAAGTCCTTTTTATTTTTACTATTATATAATACGTAACCATGAATAATAATCGGGAATAAATACAAAATTAAAGCAAGTATCATAACTGATAAATTTGGTAAATAAAATAATAAAAATAGTGTAGATACTGTATAATACAAGCAAAGTAACAATATTGAAATCATATTTTCTCCTTATTGAAATAATGCAGCTAATAAGTTTATAAACCAATGCGCTGCAATAGAATAATGCAATCCAAAACGCATAGTCACAAGTCCTAGTATAAAACCAATTGGACTCCGAATCAATAAATTATCTATAATGTCATAATTCAAATGTAGTAAAATTCCAAATAGTAAAGAGCATATTAGTAACGTCTGAGGTTTAGAAAAATTATTTCGTAAAATACGATATAAACAATAGCGAAACAGGAACTCTTCACAACTAGCAATAACCATTTGATACCAAAATTCTTCGCCTTTAATAAAAAATAGATTTATAAGAAATAGTAAGGCTGTTAAAAAAATAAATCTATACCACGAAAATTTAATTTCACAACTAGCATATAAATTATATTTTTTAGCTATATAATTTGGGAGTATGATAAAACAAGCTGGCATTAAAACAACTAAAAGATAGAAATAAACACTGACTAGTTGTTCTTTCTCTACAAAAACTAAGCCAGTCATAGCAATACTGTATAAAACAATAGATAACATCAAAATTCCTAAAGTTACTATCGCAGTAGATAATTTTGTCGTTTTATCATTCATTCTCTAAAACTCCATTTTTTTAAATTTTTTATACGATAAAATATAGAAAACTGTAATATAGACCATGCTCAACAAACACATAGCAGCTAAACTTGTAAAAGCACTTACACTTGATAGCGATATATACGCATTGGGAAATAGATAACCCATCCATCCCATCTTAGAAGAAAGTATTGAAGCTAAAACAAAGAAAATTGAGATAACTATTGTTACTGCTCTATTCGTTTTTAGCGAGGTATAAGACATAATTAAAATAGATACTAAATTAGAAAAGAATATACTGAAAATGCTTAAGATTTCTCTACTTAACAATTCATCACCTGAGAATAACATATTTGATTTATTTAAAAATAAAAAGAAAATTATCAATGATGTACATAAGGTAACCAAGGTATATAGACAGTATAAAACCATTAAAGAAAATAACTTAGCTTGAAAAATTCTATTTTTCGGTAAATCTTTGTATAGAAACATTATTCCAGAATTGAATTCATTTCGAAAAGTAGAGTAAATCATATAAGAAAAAATTAATGTTGGTAAAATAAGTTTAAATTGTGATTGAAATACAATGCTAACAAAAAAACTAAAACTTGCATTATCTCCTGCTACATAAAAAACTTCCATATCTGGACTATTTGTCAGTAGAGGAACTACTAATGGAAGTAGAGAAAAAGCAAATAAAAATTTTGTTTCTGATCTTAACCATATTGTCCTAAAAATTGTAAATAAATTTATGCTCATTTTATTATCTCCTTTAGTTATCAATCAGAAGAGACTTTATAATCTCCTCTGATTGATAACTAATCTAATTAGACTAGTTATTCTATTTATTAAATTGTCACACGACGATTGACCTTGTAGCTAATGCTAACAATACCGAAATTCCATGTATGACGTTTAAACAACTTTTTAAATGCTTTCATAACTTCCTCCTTTATCTTGATACAAATAGTTTAGCTGATTTCAGATATCTATGTTATGACTTTCTCTGAAATGTTAATTTCTTCTGCTGAAATGCTTAGAGTAGAAAATCTGCTTTCAGTTAAGAATTGCGTTAAAGTCTCTAATTGATTTGTTCGCATTCTATTTCAAGCTACTATAATTTCAGACCATAAGTCTATTTTATTTATATATAAACTTAAAAGCCCGATGTTTCCATCAGGCTTCTTTTCTATCCATGTACACGTTTCATATAGTCTTGGTAACTTTCGGTATCCATGAGTTTTTTAGCGTTCTTGACGCGGTCTGCTGTTGGTGGTTTAACCCCTTCGAGTGAATATGGAATTCCCAATTCACGCCATTTGAACTCACCCATGGTATGATAAGGCAGAATTTCAAACTTATCAACATTTTTGAGGGTCTTGACGAACTTACCAAGTTCAATCAAGTCATCATCTCTGTCTGTCAAACCTGGAACTAGCACGTGGCGAATCCAAACAGGTTTTCCAATATCTGATAGATACTGGGCACAGGCCAAGATATTTTTATTGGTTTGGCTAGTGACAATCTTGTGCTGTTCTTCGTTGATTTCCTTGATATCCAAGAGAACCAAGTCAGTAACAGCCATGAGTTTGTCAAACTTCTCAAGGTAACGTGGTTTATTACGGAAAGGAAGTGCACAGGTATCCAAGGTACAGTGGATTCCGTGTTCTTTGGCCTTGGTAAAGAGGGCAATCAAGAAATCAATCTGCAAGAGGGCTTCTCCTCCACTGACTGTAATACCACCCTTATTCCCCCAGAAACCGCGGTAGCGCAAGGCCTCTGTCAAGACATCATCTACCGTCCGTTCACGTGACTTATTGGACTCCATAGCCCAAGTATCTGGGTTATGGCAATACTGGCAACGCATGTGACAGCCCTGCAAAAAGACAATAAAGCGAATACCAGGTCCGTCTACCGAACCAAAGCTCTCCGTTGAATGCACCATTCCTGTCACTTGTCCATAATCAATTGTTTCTTCAGACATATCGTTACCTTCCTTGAAAACGTTTTATAGTTTTATTATATCACGACTTGAAGGAAAAACAAGATTTTTGCCTATTTTTTAGAAAGCAATCTGTTTTTCAATTTCATTTTCAATTACTTATCATTTTATTCTTCAAAATCAAAACCATACAAGGTTGCAAAATAGTCCTCAGGGCGCTCTGCACGGCGGATTTGACGGGCTTTGCCTTCTTCAGTATAAAGAATTTCCGCAGAACGAAGTTTAGCATTATACTGGTAGCCCATTGAAAAACCGTGGGCACCTGTATCATGAATTACCAGCAAATCACCAATTTCTGTATGAGGCAGTTCACGATTCACTGCAAATTTATCATTGTTTTCACAAAGTGAACCAACCACATCTACCACTTCAGCTGGTCCTTCTGGATGAGTCATGTTGCTAATATGGTGATAGGCGCCATACATGGCTGGACGCATGAGGTTGACTGCTGATGCATCCACACCGAGATAGGTACGGTAGGTTTCCTTCTTATGGGTAACTCTTGTGACCAAAGCACCGTGAGGTGCCAGCATAAAACGACCCAATTCAGTAAAAATCTTAACCTGACCAAGACCTGCTGGCGTAAGAACCTCTTCATACACCTTACGAACTCCCTCACCAATCAAGGCAATATCATTTGGCTCCTGCTCAGGACGATAGTTGACACCAATACCGCCAGAAAGATTGATAAAGTCTAGCGAAATGCCCAACTTTTCCTTGATTTCAACAGCCAATTCAAAAAGCTGACGAGCCAACTCTGGATAATAGAGATGGGTAACAGTATTAGACGCTAGGAAGGAGTGAATTCCAAAAGTCTTGGCTCCTTTTTCCTTCAAGATGGCAAAAGCTTCAAAGAGTTGGTCCTTGGTCATGCCAAACTTAGCCTCTCCAGGATTGTCCATAATGTCTGTCCCCAGTTCAAAAACACCCCCAGGGTTGTAACGACAAGAAATAATCTCTGGAATGCCTGCCGCTCTCTCCAGATGTTCAATATCTTCAAAGGCATCCAAGTTAATGGTCGCACCCAATTCACGCGCATAGGCATATTCCTTGTCTGGCGTGTTGTTTGAAGAGAACATGATCTCAGAACCTGGAAAATCCAGTTTATGGCTCATCAAAAGCTCCACATAACTAGAGCAGTCCACACCGCAACCTTCCTCTTGGAGAATTTTCAAAATAGCTGGAGTTGGAGTAGCCTTAACTGCAAAATATTCCTTAAAGCCCTTGTTCCACGAAAAGGCTTGGTTGACGGCCCTTGCCTTCTCACGAATCCCCTTCTCATCATACAAGTGAAAGGGAGTCGGGAACTCAGCAACAATCTTTTCTAAGTCTTCTTTATTAATAAATGGTGTTTTCATAAGTTTCCTTCTATTCTATTTGCAAAGAAAGGCTGGGACAATCGTTCCAACCTTTAGTTCTATCTCTTATTTATCTTCATCAAAGATATTGCCAACCGCAACATCGATGGCTTGGTTCTTGACATCAATATTGGTTACCTTCAAGAGTGACTTGTAATCAAACTGCTTTTCACGTTCTTCTTGGGCATTGTCCGCAAAGACCGCTACACCAGCCAATTCTGAATCAAACTCACGCAAGAGACTAATCATCCCATTGACAGTTCCACCACCTTTCAAGAAGTCATCCACAATCAAGACACGGCTGCCTGCCTTGAGACTACGTTTTGAAAGGAACATTTTCTCAATGCGGTCACCACTTGAACCTGAAACATAGTTGACGCTAACCGTTGAACCTTCGGTAATTTTCAAGTCACGGCGCACAATGACAAAGGGAACATTGAGGACATTAGCAACTGCATTTGCAAGTGGAACACCCTTGGTCGCTACTGTCATAACCGCGTCAATTTTTTGGTTCATAAAGCTCTTGGCAATAATACGACCAATATTTTTCAAGATAGCTGGTGTGCTAAGCAGATCAGACAGATAGATATAACCACCTGGCAAGATACGGTCACTTTCTGACAACTTAGCACGCAAATCCTCAACCATTTCCTTGGCATCATGACTTGAGATTGATGGTGTGAAGATGACACCTCCACCAGCCCCAGTCACAGTCTGAATATGACCGATTTCGATTTCCTCAAAGGCGCGTTTGATAATCACGATATCTTCTGAGATAGATGATTTAGCAGATTCATACTTTTCAGCAAAAGTATTGAGACTAGTTAGTTTATAAGGATTATTAATCAAATAGTTGGAAATGACAACCATCCGATCACTTCTTCTTAATTTCATTTCTATTTCCCACTTCATTTAATTTTGATATTTTATCTATTATACCATATTCACATAAAAAAACGAACATTCTTATCCTAAAAAATGCTCATTTTTCTTAAATTATTAATCTAAATCTGGTTTATAGAAGGAACGATTGTCCATAGCGAAGATTTTATTGGTCATCTCTCCTTTATCCACCAAAGCCAGAGCTGTTGACATCATCATCATGCTTGCATCCAGATTGTCAATCATATGGATAATCTCTGCTTCCATAATACGTGGACGGACTGGACTTCCATACTCAAGTAAGCCGTGGTGACTGAGGATAACGTGACGAAGCAAAACGACTTCTTCCTTGGTATCATCGATGCCGAGTTCCATCACTGTCTTGGTAATTTCACTATCAATCAGAGCGATATGTCCAAGAAGATTGCCTCGCACTGTATACTCAGTCTGGTCTGGCCCCGTCAATTCAATGACCTTAGCCAAGTCATGCAGCATAATCCCTGCATAGAGCAGGTTCTTATTGAGCTGAGGATAGACTTCGCTAATAGCATCTGCCAAACGCACCATGGTCGCCGTATGATAGGCCAAACCCGTTTCAAAGGCATGGTGATTAGTCTTGGCAGCTGGATAGGAGTAAAATTCCTTATCATACTTGGTGTAGAGCTTTCGGACAATCCGTTGCCAAACAGGATTTTCAATTTTAAAAATCATTTGCGACATGTAGTCACGGATTTCCTTGACATCAACTGGTGACTTGACCTTGAA